>JBBSHP010000124.1:0-9001 GCA_038232555.1 Bryobacterales bacterium | reverse complement strand
GCCCTGAACATACGCATACCGATTCCAACTCCCCGGATCCGCACTCGCCACATATGAATCCGGCGACATAAACCTCCCAAACTGGCTGCTGTAATACCGCTGATCCGCATAATCCAGCCCCGTCGCCGCATCCCGCGTATACGTCGCAAACGTCCCCGGATTGCTCGTCGATTTGTCTTCTCCGTACGGATAGTACTTGCCAATCGACCCCAGCCTGTCCTGCGGAGCCAGCACCCTCCCCCGGAAATACACCAGCGGCGGCGGCCCGTTCACCGCTGTAGCCGGACTCACCAGCGAAAATGTCAACGTGATATTGTAGTTGCTATTCACCGGTATCGCTTGCAGATAGTAAGTCCCGATCTTCTTGCCATCCACTCCATAGAAGTAGAACTCCTCCGACGTCATCGCCCCATTCGAGTTCACTACAGCCTGGTAATTGCGCTTGTTCTGCCCGTCGTACCCGTACTGCACACCCGGCGCGCTCGTCATCCGGTTCTCGACGTCGTAGTAATACAAACCCGTCATCCCCGGCTGAAAGATCACATTCCCGTTCCCATCGTAACTAAGCGATGTGATCCGGTTCGTGGCCGGGTCCACGTTCACCGACAGCGGAGGCTTCGATACCAGGTTCCCAAACCCGTCGTACCCGAACGTCTGGCTTTGACCCGCAATCGTTGAGTTAGCCGAGATTAGCCGGTTCAACGAATCGTAAGCATAGCTCACGGTCTCGCCGCTCATGACATCGGTTTGCGACGCGATTTTCCCGCTGTTGGCCCCCGCCGTGTAAGTGTACTGACTATTGACGCTGCCCGCCGTAATCTGAGTAAGCTGGAACAGAGTGTTGTAATTGCGCACCTCCGTAAGCCCGTTGTAACTCATTTGCCGCAGTTCGCCCGCCACCCCGTACTGCACTCCGCTCACCAGCGCCGTGCCGTTCTGCGTCATCCCGCTGGCCCGCCCCAAGGCATCATAGGTGGTAACGTACACCGCTCCCGCGATGGGCTGTGGATTGTAGGCGCTAGGTGAGTTCCCATCCCCCTGATTGTAAGTGGTCGGATACGTAACCGAGTTCATCCTCCCCTCACTATCGTATGCGTACGCCGCGTCGATGTCCGCGCTCGGCCGCGCCCCCGTCCACAGCGTTCGCGCCACCCGCAGCCGCTTTCCTTTCACGGCACCCGGCGCCCAGTAGCTGAACATGTCCGTAAACGTGTCCCCGTTCGCGCGGCTATACTGCACCGCCGTCAACCGCCCCGCCGCATTCTGCGAGTAACTCCCGTCATACGGATTCACATCGTAGCTATAGGTCCGCAGCGTAACTCCGCCGCTCGATACCGTCAAAAGCCGCTTGTAAGTATCATAGCCGTAAACCAGCGCCCCTTTGGTCGCCAGCGTCCCGTCGGTATTGTACGAGTAACTCACCGCACCCGTCTCCGGATTCGTCGCGCTCAGCAAGTACGCTCCCGGCGGATTGCCGTAATTGAAACTGCGCGTCTGCGTCGCGCTTCCCCGCGGCATCGATACCGATGTCAGGTGGTTCAGAACGTCGTAGCCATAGTACGTGTAGAAATACCCACCTGCCGGATTCGGCTCCGTCACATTCAACAGGTTCCCAAACGCATCCATCGCAAACGTTTTCCCGCGATTGGCCGGGTCCGTCACCGTCACCGTGTTATTCGTATAACTGTAACTCGTCACACTTCCATCCGGCGCAGTCGAAGTAAGCGTCCGCCCCATCGCATCATACGCGTAAACCGTCCAGATCGTCGGCCCGCCCGGAGCATACGGCAGCGATTGCCGGCTCAGCTTGCCCAAAGGCGAGCAGGCGCACGGCGCATACTGCGTGTCTACAATCGATTTCACCACGCCCGTATCCACCGTCTGTACTTTGATCGTCCGCCCAAACCCGTCCATGCTGGTGATCACCGCCCCGTTGCCCGTGGTGGCCGTCTTGGTCGGCGGACTCGCCCCGTCATTGTAAGTAAAATACGTGACCGCCCCGTAAGGAGTAGTCGTGCTGGTTGGCCGCGAGTTACTGTCGTACCCAATCGCCGCGGTCTCCCCGTTCGGGCCAGTCTGCGAACTCATCGCAAACGCCGCGTTATAGTTCATTGTGGTCGTCAGCGACCCATTCGTCGTGATCGTCCCCGGCGTCGCGAAATTCGTATTGGAAGAAGTGCTTGCCGAGACGGCAAACCCGTTCACACTCCTGGATGTGATGTTTCCGCCAATGTCGTAACTGTAACTGCTTACCGTCCCGAGCGAAGTGCGTGGCCAGATTCCCGCGTATCGTGTAGCCCTGCGTATAAGCCGGATCGTGCTCCTGCATCCCGCTCACGTCGGCCGGGCCATTATCGTATTGATTCGTAACCAATGTGACCTGCGAGCCGCCCGCCGCAGTCACCGTGCTATTCAACAAGCGGTTCAGGATGTACTTCGGCGAGTAGATCTGGTTGATCAGGTAAGTGTTGTTGTAAGTCCGCGCCGGTACGCTCAGGTTGCCCCAGTCGAACAGTTGCGTCTGAGTCACATTCCCGTAGTTGTCCAATGTCTGCGCCGTCTTCTTCTGAACCGCGCCCAGCGTCGACACCGTGGACGCAATATACGGGTTCCCCACTCCGTCCAAAGTCCAAGTGTAATCGCTGTGCGACAATGCGTAGCGCGGGCTGTAACTGCGCTCCTCATACCTATCCCCAGCCCCGCATTCGTCGCCGTGGTCCCGGTCTGGAACCACCACACTTTCTCCGCATTGCCGCTCCAGTCGAACCAGTCCGCGTACGTATGGATGCTCTGGTTAACGTCCGAGCCAAGCCGCTGCAACGTATACTGGTTCTCCCCCACTCCGTTGTTCGTGAACAAATACCGGTTCTGAACTTCCCGGTAATAGCGGCCGCCCGAGAGTAGAACCCAGCCGTATTCCCAGCGTAAGTGCCCGCCGTATGGCGTGGCCACCTGGTTCAAGTCCCCATCAGGGTAGTTTGTTAACGTTGTCGTGAGGTTGGGACCCGTCTGTGTTACCGATGTCAGGAACGACGAGTTCCCATAGGGCGTATTCGTGTCTGGATAGAAAAGCTGGCCGCTGGTAACCCCAAAGCTGTACTTCTCCGCCGTTCCGATCGTGTTCGTAATGGAAGTCAGGTGCGGAATGGGGTCCCCGTTATACGTGAACGTATAATCCACAAATCCCTTGCCGCGCACGTCTTCAATGCTCGCGATCCGCGAACTCGACTCCGGCCAGCTCACACCCTGCCCGGTGTTGTAGTGGATCAGGATCTGGTTCCCATTCGTGTCTTGCATCTTCGATGGATACACCGTACCGGAGTCTTGCTCGGTGCCCGAGGACGCCGAATCCATCACCCAGAAAGTGCCGTCCCGGAAGTACAGCCGCGTGCTATTCGGATCGTAGTACAAATACACACCCTCTTTCGATTGCCAGGTCCCGTCCGCATTGGCCACATCCAGACGATACTCCGCCCCCGTTCCGTCCGTGAACAGGTAATGATCCAGCGTCCAGTAATCGCTGTAAAACGGCGTTAGCGATCCGGCCAGCAGCTTCCAGCCATACCCGTAGCCCAAGTCGCGGCCCAATTGCCAGTATCCGTTTGGATCGTACCGCCAGTTCTGCGAGTTATAGGTCAGGTTGAACCCCACGCCCCACCCGCCCCGGCCCATGGCTTTCACCAGCGGTATCGTGTAGTTCAGGTTGCCCGAACGCATATCGATGTTTTCACCGCCTCCGCCCCAATAAGAGCCGGTTGGCCGGACCCCGGTCTGCCGCGCCTCGATTTCGTTCTGCGGCGGCGTCGTCACATTGAAGCTCGCCGTGCTGTAATTCATGTGGTAATCCCACGCATAGATCACGTACGTGTACGCCGTGCCGAACGTAACCGTGCTGTCCGTGAATGTGCTCGTCCCTCTCAGATTGGCGATCCAGGCGCCATTGCGGACAATCTGGTACCAGCCTACCCCTACGCCATTGGCGTCGTCGCTGGCCGAGTTCCATTGCATGTCCACGCGATTGCTGAATATCCCGGTTCCAATCAATTGCGTATTTACCGGCGCGGGAGCCAGCACATCGTGCGGACCCAGGGCCGCCTGCTGAATTCCGTTGCCGGCCGGCGCTCCGCGCACCCCCACTCCCGGCTGGCCCGACATGATCCCTTGATCGTAGAGCAACGCGTATTGGAAATTATCGACATAGACCGGCAAATAGTTGTAACTCCCGTACACCGCCCGGATCACCATGCCGTTCCGGCAGGGCACTGTGGATGCCGCTAACAGCGTCACTGCTGCGTTAATCACCTTGTAAACCGCCAGCGTCGCCGTGCAACTGCTGCCGTTGAAAGTCGGATTTTGCAGTTCAATCGCGTAAAAGGTGCCCGTCGTGGCCGGCCCCGAGAGCGCGTTTGACGTGGCGTGCAGATACGTGATGTAGTTTCCGCCCGATTGCGTCAAGGTCAGCGTGGTCTTCACTTCGTAATAGGCGCTTCCATCCGGTACGGCGGCATTGGAAATCAGTGAGCCCCCGTTGGCGCTCGCCGAGGTCAGCCCGCCTGAGGCTGAGATAGTCCCGTTCTGCGTCCAGTTCCCCGAGATCGTCGATCCCCAGTTCTCTGTCAAGTAGTAGGTATACGCACCAAACAAAGGCGCACCGCAAGCCAGGACGATCAAATACCAAAACCTTTTCATGGCATCCTCACCCCGAACTGGCTGAAGTCGAAGTCTTTTTTGTATTTCTTGAATTCCGCTTCAATCTCCTGGCGCTTGTGAACGCCCCGCACAAAACTTTTCACATCGGGACTGCTATCGGCTAGAATCTGGCGGAACGCGGAGCGGTCGCGCGCCACGAATTCGGCCAGCGCGTACTTTCCGTCATCGCTCACCTGGTAAGTGAATCCGATAATTCCGGTTTTGGAAGCGGGACGAATTGCCGCAGGCAGAGGAGCATACAGCGGCCGCTTGGGGTTCGTCAAAAGTCCCCTTCCCCACCATCGGCACTCGCGTCAGCATCCGCTCGTAGAGGTGCCGCGCATCCACTTTGTGCTGGGCAAATGCCGGCAGCGTTGCCGCACCGGACACCAAAACACACGTCACGTATAGGGCTACTGAACAGCGCTGCATGCTTCCCCTCCCGATCCCGCGAATGCTTTCGACTGGAAATATAGAATAAACGTTGTCGAGGGATACTTACACTAATTGACCCGGAATACAAGATAATTATTTGTTTTTCTCGGTAAATGCTAACGGCCTTAGGAAAACTTGAATGGTCGTTCAAGCCTTACAGTGTCGCGCTACCTTCCAATTCGGCGCATATCGTCCAGCCCCGGAATCGACACTTCCTGCCCGCAATCTTCATTGGCGTCGGGCGCCGTGCAGCAGCACTGTGGTGGATGACAACAAAATCAAATCTATATGTCTTTCCGATTCTACAACTTATGCTGAAACGCTTTTTGGCGCTCACAACACCCCGGCTACACTCGAATCGAAATAGGGACTCTCGTGCCACTCGCGGACCTGAATGGGAATGTGTTCTGGCTCGGAAGCGTCATAGCTCTTTGAAATCTGAATAGCCTCCTCGATCAGGGGGCAGCAGTCCGCCTAAATCCGACATCGCAGCGTGCGGCGCATCTTGTGCTGAAAATGCGCCGCAGATGGCTTTGCCTGTTCGGATCCTGTTCATTGCAGAGAACCGTGTCGGAAACGCCACATCACAAATAATGCGCCTATGCGCGTCATCACACCGCAATCTCGTGCTTCACGAAGAACCGGTCCGGCAGCAGCTTGTAGGTGAGTATCGCGGAAAGCGGATGCATCAACCCCGCCAGCAGAAAAACCGGAGCATAGGAGAAATTCATCACCAGGTAGCCCGTCCCAAGCTGAGCGATCATCCCGCCCACCGCTCCTCCCGCCCCCGAAAATCCGGTCACGGTGCCAATTTCATTTCCCGGATAAATATCCGTTGGAATCGTTTGCAGGTTCGCGACCCATAAGCCATGGCCAAAAGTAATGAAGCACGTCGCTCCGATCGCTAACGCCGCTGTCGGCACAAAGGGCGCCAGCATCGCGACAGGCATGACGGCCGCACCCAACGCCATCACGAATTTGCGCGCGCGCGGCAGCGCCCATCCTCTGCGCATCAGTTCGCCGGAGAGCCAGCCGCCCAGCAGGTATCCGATCCCTCCAAAGAAAAACGGGACCCACGAGTACCTGCCCACCATCGCGAGATTGAAGTGCCGCTCTTTTCGCAGATACTCAGGCAGCCAGAAGATCACGAAATAGATCACCGGGTCAGTGAAGAAGCGCGCTAGAATTAACGTCCAGCACCCGCGCGTTTTGACCAGCGCCCACCAGTCCGGAGCCGCCGCGGTGACGGGCCGCGCTTCTTCCGGAGGCGGGAGCAGTGGCTTCAGCCGGGCGTAATCCTTCTCGCTCAGGAACCGGTTTTTATGCGGGGGCTGGTACAAAATCAGCCACAATATCAGCCAAAGCAAACCGACAACTCCGGTCAGGATGAATGCCGAGCGCCAACCGTAACGGATCGTGATCCAGGCGACCGTGTAGGGTGCGATGGCCGAGCCGATGGACGTTCCCGCATTGAAGATCCCCATCGCCAGAGCTCGTTGCGACGCGGGAAACCACTCATTGACAGCCTTGGCAGCCGCTGGCCAGGCCCCCGGTTCGCTCAAGCCCAGCAGGAAGCGGTAGCTGGTGAGAGACCATTTGCCCTGCGCGAAACCGTGCAGCATCTGCGCCACGGACCACCCCAAGATGAACACCGCGAATCCGCGCCGGGTGCCCAGCCGGTCCAAGACGAAGCCCGATCCTGCGTACATGATGGCGTAAGCCAGAAAGAAGAAAGTGAGGATGTACGAATAGTCGCGTTCATCCAGTCCGAACTCCGTGCGAATGTCCAGCGACACGATGCCGAGCGCCTGCCGGTCCAGATAATTGATCGCGGTCGCCAGGCAGAGCAACACCGCTATCACCCATTGCAGCTTCCAAATTTTCATGTGGTCAGTTCTTCTCCAGGAAACCAAATGCGACGATGGCGCTCCCGAGCACTCGCGTGGTGCGAAGCTCTGGCGACGTCTGGATGGAAATCTGAACGGGTCCGGCCGAACCCGGGGCGAGATTCCAGCGAGCGGTCCGCCAACCGGTTTCAGTAAATTCCGCCTCACCTATACGCTCTCCATCCAGTAAAACCGCGATGCGGCTGCGGCCGATTTCAGAAAGGTACTTCGTTCCTATATTCACGACAATCTCGAACTGCTTCGCACCTGGCGGCCGGCGCAGACGAGCGGTGGCCAGTGGTTCGGTCCAGCGATAGTGGCCTTCCCGCGCGTACCAACCCGTTTCCAATTGCCAGATGGGTGTGTTGGAATCGATCTGAACGTAACTTGCATCCGGCGTATTTTGATGACGGACCAGCGGAACCAAGCGGTGCTGTTGTGGATCCCAATCAATCACCGCCAGCGGCCCGTCCTCTCGCAGATAGTGGGTTGCTTCCGCATCGCGCACCGTAGTGTAGCGAACCGGATGGCCGCGATGGAACATTTGAAGAGCTCCGCGCGTTCCAAATGAATTCACTGGACCGCTGTCATAGATAAAGGTGAGAACGTCCGGATGTGTCCGGCCCAGCTCGGCCAGGCCTTGCACGTAGCTGCGCCGGTCCGCCACATCGGAGAGAGCGGTGTTGCGAAGCCGGCGCAGGTTGACGTAATTCCAGGGCACCCAGAGCAGGAAGAACACCGCAATTACGGCCAGCTTCTGGCGCGCTGCCAACGCTCCCGCTGTCAGGGCCAGTCCGATTAAGGGGACGTATAGGTAAGCCCCGAACAGCCGTCCAGGCAGTAGCAGCATCGGAAGCAGTAGCGCGCAGAAGCTAAGTATCCCGAGCAGTACGCGCCGGTCCCGCACCAGCATGAGCAACAGTACAGCAAACCCGGCGTAGGGAATCAGGAGAATGTGGGACGAATAGAAAACCAGACACTGCCAGATACTCTGCGGATCAAAGCGCAACGAATAATCGCCGGCAGATTTGTGCTGGTTGCTCCACATTGCCTGCACGCCGATCAACAACGAAACGGCGAAAAATGGGATCAGCCGTTTCCATCGCCGCTCGCCCAGCAGAAGCTCATAGCCGAGCAGCACCACGGGGAACATGATCGCCACCTCTTTGGCATGATAGGCCAATAGAAATGGAGCCAGACTCGCGATCCAGTGGCCTTGCAGGTAGGTCAACAGGCTGAGCAGACAAAATGTGCAGCACAGCAGATCGAACACATACATGGGTTTCCAGTAGACGTCGAACGCCGCCATGTGGAATGCGAAAAACAGGGCGCCCGCGGCGCAGCCTATGGGAGGCAGGCCCAGCTTGCCGAGCACCCACCACAGCAACAAAACGTTGGCCAGATGCAGTGCCTGAATCGCCGCCACGTACGGCGGGTAATTCAAACCGGCGGCTTGGCCCATCCAGTGGTAGAACAAGTGGCCTACGGGCCGGAAATTGTTTTCAAAGAAGCGCGGCAGCAGCAGCGGCGCCAAGAAGTCCCGGGCGGAAATCTGTTGCGTGAAACTCAAGTTGTCCAAATCGTCATCCTGAAAGTAGCCTTTGTAGGCTCCGCGATTGGCAAGCAGAAAGAGCAGCGTCATCGTGACGAACAAGCCCAGCCAGGCTGTCCTACTTGGGACCATTCGCAGTCTTCTTCAGGAAATCGAAGTCGCATCCTAAATTGGCCTGCTCGATGTGCCGCAGAAAAAGGCTTCCGTAACCGCGTGTGTAGTGGGGCTGCGGAGCGACAAAAGCACGGGTACGCCGCTCCCACTCTTCAGGAGCGAGCATCACATCGATGCGCCGGCCGGCCGTGTCCAGCACGATCTCATCGCCCGTGTGCACCATCGCGAGAGGGCCGCCCACCGCCGATTCTGGCGCGACATGCAGAACAACGGTTCCGAAACTGGTCCCGCTCATGCGCGCATCCGAGATGCGCACCATGTCCTT
>JBBSHP010000123.1:0-9007 GCA_038232555.1 Bryobacterales bacterium | reverse complement strand
GAACTGCGAGGCGATGCGGAAGGCTTCTACGATGTGGCCATCCTTCTTCACTGCTCGCGCGCGCAGCCCCTGCTTGAGCTTGTCGAGATCCTTTGCGTCCCAATCCGAGCGAAATTTGCGAATGGATGGGTCGAACTGGCTGACATGCGCCGCGGCTGATGCGAGTTTGAGATCGACAACGTCATCAATGTTCACCCAATAATTTGCATCCTTGGGCGTCACGTAAAAATAGGCCTCAACGGGAACATTCCAGGGCTTTAGGCCGTCATGCAGGATCTGGTTTGGAAAATACAAATGCCATTCCGACGCTCGGATCGCATCCACTGTGTTATTCGCCGACATGCGGTGATCGGTCTTATGCCAGCGCACGTACTCGGAGCCGGGGTCGATCGTCATCACGACATCGGGTCGGAATGTTCTAATGATTTTGGTAACCTGCTCCACCAGATCCAGGGGATTGGCATACTCGAGCATGCCATCGTGGAATTGCAGCCAGTGAATGTTGGCTTTGGGAATACCAACGATGCGACAAGCCTCTTCTTCTTCCGCTTTGCGAATGCGAGCCAAGCGCTCGCCCGTCATCTCCGGATCGTAGGAGCCCTTGTCGTCATTAGTGTAGATGACGATATGGATATTATTGCCGCGCTTAGCCAGCAGCGCCAATGTCCCAGCGCAGCAAAACGTGTCGTCATCAGGATGAGGCGTGAAAAGGAGAATGGTCTTGTTCTCCATCTTCTCCAATTGAACAGGCTGAGCGCCCGCCAGTGCCGCGCTGAGCAGGGAGAGCAAGGTGAGTAAAATTCTGTAGTGGAAGTTCATGATATCTGTGATATTCCATGCTACTTCCTGCCGCTTTCCTTTGCATCCTGCTTAGCGTCCTTCCAGCCTTCGTGTGCATCGTGGCTGGCCTCCTTGATCTTCTTGCCTGCTTTTTTAGCAGCTTCCTTGGTTTCCTGCGCCAGGTCGTAGGCAACCCTCCCGGCCTTTCGGGCGGCACTGTCCGCATCCGACTCCCGTCTGTCGGGCTCCCGTGATGTGCAGGCGGTCAATCCTAGAGCTAGCGCGAGCAGGACGAAAATCTTCGGAGTTCGCATAATCCCTCTAAGCTTAGACGCTAATCCCCGCTTAGACGATACATCGACGGCAGCATGTACGCCCAAATCAAAGTTGGAATCAACACGGCACATCCGGTGAGTCCGGCGACTACGCCCACGGCCACTCCACGGTCCAGCAGCAGTCCGGCCGAATAACTGGACAGCGACATCGTCAGCACGCTGAAGGCGAACTCGGCTGAGAAGACGCGGCCCCGGAAGCGGTCGTCCGTCTGTAACTGTAAGAGCGTCGTCGAAAAGACCCAAAGCGTCGAACCGCCCGAATGTGCCAGAACAATGGCAGCGCAGGCCAGCGGCAAGGTTGTCGCAGCACCCAGACCGATGTAGCCGAATCCGGCAATCAGAAATCCGATCAGGATGCCGACGCGCATCCTGGAGCGGTTCCCACCTGCCCAGTAGCCGCTTGCTAAAGGGCCGACGATCGCGCCCAAACCGCGACACGCCATCAGCAAGCTCATGCCCAGCATGCCACTCTCGCGAGCGCTAAAGCCGGCACGGTGCACAGGAAAGATACGCTCGCCGAGGATGGGAAGCAGGACCCAGTTGGCTCCCATCATCCCCAGCCCGGCTTTTACAAAGATGGTTGCGCGCAACTGAGGATTGGTCCACACATAGTGGATACCCTCGCGAATGGGCCAGAAATCGGCCAGATCTCTCAAGCGCATGGGGGCCAGATGTTCGGCGTGGGGTTCAGCGAAGTTCATTCTGCCGATCAACAGCGCGGAAGCAACGAACGAGAGTGCGTTCAGTACAAACACCGTGTTCCGGCCGAAGTAAGCCGCGATGGTTCCACCGATCGCGAAACCCATCGCGAAGTTGAACGACCATGTCGTCGAGGAGAGGGTGTTCGCAATCACCACCTCGGATTCAGCGGTGATGTTGGGGATCACGGCATGGTGAGCGGGCTCAAACAAGGCCCACATGAGTGTTTCAGAAATTAGTAACAGGTACAGCAACCAGACCCGTTGCGGCGCCTGCCCCAGTAGCATGCATAACACGATGCCGGCACGCATCCAATCCGCGAAGATCATGATGCGCTTGCGCCTTACCCAGTCGTTGATGACGCCTGCCGCGGGTGCAATGAAGAACTGCGGAAGAACCTGGAGCACGAAAGCGAGAGCGACCGATTTTGCGCTGCCGGTATACTCCAGCAGCATACTGTAAACGGCGACGGTATAAAACCAATCGCCTAACTCACTGACGATCTGCGCCATCCACAAGAGGCGGAAATTTCGATTGCCCTTGATCAAGCGCAGGTATGCCGCGAGCGATAAGGGAGGAGATTCCATGACCGGCGATTGCGCCCTAGCCGGTGGTGTACAGGCCCATGCGCTGCTTCACGAGTTCGACCGTAGAGTTCGCGATGGGGGCGACACGTTCAGCGCCCTGCTTCAAGATGCCGTCGAGGTAGCCAGGGTCGGCGGCGATCTCGTGATAACGCTTCTGGAATGACTCAAGCTGCGAAATCACCATCTCGGCCACCTGCTTCTTCAAGTCACCATAGCGAAGACCGGCGAAGTGATTGCGGACGCGGTCTTCCGGCCATGCACTGAAAGCCTGGAAAATGCTGAGCAGGTTTGCGACGCCTGGGCCGACGTGGTCCAAATCGACGGCCGGATTTGAGTCTGTGGTGGCGCGCATGATTTTCTTGCGAATGTGTTCGGGCTTGTCGAGCAGGGCTACTGCATGACCTGCGCCAGACGCAGACTTACTCATTTTTTTATCCGGCTCGTCCAGACCCATCACGCGAGCACCCACTAGCGGAAGGTGCGTAGCCGGGACAATGAAGGTCTCGCCATAGAGCGAATTGAAGCGCTGGGCGATGTCGCGGGTGAGCTCCAGATGCTGAGCCTGATCTTCGCCAACAGGCACGATGGCCGCTTGATACAGCAGGATATCGGCGGCCATCAGGACCGGGTATTGCAAAAGTCCGTCGCTGATGGTCTCCTGCGCGAGCGTCTTGGCTTTGTACTGGGTCATGCGCTCCAGCCAGCCGATCGGGGTGACGCAAGTCAGCATCCAGGCGAGTTCAGCGTGCGCCGGTATGGACGACTGCACCACGATCGAGGAATGTTTTGGATCGATTCCCGCGGCGAGAAAAAGACCGGCAGTTTCCTGGATCTTGGCGCGCAGTTCGGCGGGTTTCTGGTAGGTTGTGACTGCGTGCAGGTCGACTATACAAAAGATGCTTTGATAGTTGTATTGGATCGCGACCCAACTCTTCAGGGCGCCCAGGTAATTGCCGATATGCAGATTTCCCGACGGCTGGACGCCGGAGAAGACGCGTGCTTTCATGCTGGTTAAATCCCATGTTAGCGTAGGGAAGCAAATCGACCATGGAACAGAAACAACTGAATATCGAGAAGCTGGTCTATGGAGGGGATGGTCTCGCGCGTGTCGAAGGACGCGTGGTCCTGACCCCGTTTGTCCTGCCTGGCGAAACAGTGCGCGCTGAAATATCGCGAGCCAAGAACGATCTGCTGCGAGGGCGAGTGGCCGAAGTGATCGATCCGTCGCCAGCGCGAGTGGAGCCTGGTTGTCCGTATTTTTACAGGTGTGGCGGATGCCAGTATCAGCACGCTGCCGCCGAGTTTCAGTTGAAGCAGAAGAGCGAGATCCTGCGCGAAGTGTTGCGGAGAGTCGGCACAATCGACTATCAGGGCGAGATTACGGAGGTAAGCGGGCCGCCCTGGGAGTATCGAAATCGCGCGCAGCTGCATATCGACCGTGGAGCGATCGGGTATTTTGAGGCGGGATCTCACAAACTCTGCGCCATTGAACGCTGCCCGATCTCCTCGCCAGGGATCAATGAAGCTATCGGCCGGCTTGCGCGTGAACTGCCCCGCTATCGATCATTCACGGCAGGTGTCGAACTGTTTACGAACGAGTCTGATCTGCAAGTCAATCTACCTGACCGCGTGCCCGCCTCCGTCCTTCCGCTCTTTCAAGAATTGGGGATTAGCGGACCGATCTTCTACGGTCCTTTCCGGGTGAGCCGCGGCTCGTTCTTCCAGGTGAACCGGTTTTTGGTGGATGGGCTGGTGGATGCGGCAATCGGAGATGCGAGCGGCGGGACCGCCCTGGACCTGTACGCCGGGGTGGGACTCTTCGCTGCCCGGCTGGCAACGACGTTTCAAAACGTGATCGCGGTAGAGCCGGGCGGCAGTGCTTTCAGGGATCTGGAAGCGAATATGAAGAGCGCCACTCTGGAGCAAACAACGGCGGAGGAATATCTGACAGGTCTGGAGGAGGCTCCGGACTTGATCGTGGCCGATCCGCCGCGCGCCGGGCTGGGCAAAGCCGTGATCAGGGAGTTGGTCAGGCTGGGGGCACCTGCTGCGATCATCGTGTCATGCGACCCCGCGACGCTGGCCCGCGATCTGGCGCCGCTGCTGGCTGCCGGTTATGGCATCGAGCGCATTTCGCTAGTGGATCTGTTTCCGCAGACCTATCACATGGAAACCGTGGTGCGATTGAAGCGGTAACGCTCCCTTGCGGTCTCGGCTCAGAAAAGTGAGCAAAGCGATCTCGCCGGTTAACTGAACATGGAGCGGGCTTTTCTTAAGAAAAGCTCGGCTAAATTCAGGAGGATCGCTGCACCCAACAACCCTGGCCACAGGCGCATGGTGGACGGCGTCGAGCGGCCACCTGGATCGAAGACGTCCTTTGGATTGGGGTTGAACCTTCCACCGGTGAAATCAGATATCTCTCTGAGCAGGTATTCGTTCGAGCCGTAGTCCTGCAGTTCCTGCTCGGGGCGATACAAGCCGACCTCGGGGAACGCGCGCGATTCATCCAAGGGGCGCACCCGGAACAGACCCTGTCTCTGGCCAATCGGAATGCGGCCGCGGAAGACTCCGTCCGCTGCTTTTGCGATTGGCAACGGATGTTGAAATCCGGCCGGACCCAGGACGAAAATCGCAGGAAGTTTTTTGGGCTCTTCGACGTTTCTTCCGAGCTGGTAATCTACGGTCAATTCGCCGCTCGCGCTGTCGTACTCGGCCCTTGCTTCAACGACCTGGGCGTGCGGTAAGAGATCGCGGAACAGGTTGGTCCAGAATTTGTCGAAGCCTTTCCAGGTCACCCAGTCGGCGGCCCAACGGCTCTTCGCGTCTGAGGCGAACACCATCGAGCGGCCCAGTCCATATTGCCAGCGTGAGAGTAGCGGGTCCTTTTCGTCGATGCTGAGGATGGTCTCGGCAGTGGGTTTCGCAATAAACTTTACGTAGCCCTTCAATGCCGGCGCGCTTTCGATGCCGACGCCCTCCAGCACCTCTACCTTTTTAGACACCAGTGCCTTGAGCGACTTTTCAATCGCGGTGGAGCCGGTGTGCTCTTTGACGTCTTTGAGCAGGATCTGCTCGAGGCCAGTAGGCTCGTTCAAAAAGTAAGCTTTCCCAGCCGCCATGTTGGCGACCTTTTCCAGGTACCCGCGGTTGACGTCCTGGCCGAGACCCACGGTTGAGATGGTCACGTGCTGGTTAGCCGCCTCTTTGGCGAGATCGAGGCTGTCGCCTTCTTCCGAGATTCCGTCGGTGAGCAGCACGATGTGTTTGAAGGTGCTTTTGGTAGGAAGAATCTTGCGGTAAGCCTCGGTAAGGGCTGGCGCGATTTGAGTGCCCCCGTCCGGGGTGATGCCGGAGACCAGACGCTTGATGAGGGAGCGATCCTCCACGCGGCGGATCGGGACCGCCCACTGGAACGAATTGTCGAAAATAAGGATCCCGACCTGATCGATGGGACGTAGATTATCGATCACCCCGATAGCCGACTGGCGCGCCAACTCGATTTTCTTGCCTTCCATGGATGACGATTTATCGATGATGAGAACGACGGTGGTCCCCTCAGGGGAGCGCGGGGGGGCGAGCTTGGCAGGGAGGCTTCGGTCCAGCGCATCTTCGACTTTCTTGGCCTCGGGGTAGACGTTGTGCTCGCCCCCAATGACCAACAGGCCGCCACCCTGTTTCACGAATCGCTCGATTTGGTCCTTCCGTTCGGGCGGCAGAGATTCCAAGTCCCAGTTGTTGAACACGACGATCTGGTAATCGCTAAGCGTCGCCTTCAGGGGATTATTGGAGCGCTCGACGTCAAACTGGGCTGCGGTCAACGTCTGTAGCAAATGGGCTTCGGTGCCCTCCGGATCCTGCGAGAGATAGAGGACACGAGGACGGCGCAAAGTAATCGCACGATCAAAGCGGATTGAGCCTGCATCCGGTGCTGAGATGGTGACGGAGAGATTGAGTGCTCCCCCGGTGATGAGACCGGCGTGCAGGCGCACCTGGTTCTCGCCCTTCTCGAAAGCGATCGGATTGGAGGCGAGCAGCTTGTCATCGGCTCGTATCTCCACACGCCCCTCGCCTGCCCGGGGCGCAATCAAAGTAACGTTAATAGGAAAGCGCTCTCCCGTGAATGCGACGGTGGGAAGGTTGACCGTCTGGAGGCGCAAGCCAGGCGCGGCCCGCCCCTGCAGGGCGAAGGTGTCGATGGGTATACCGAGATTCTCGGCCTGCCAGGCCGCTCTGGTGATGCTACCGACGTTTTCCTTTCCGTCCGTGATCAGGACTAAGCGGGGCAGGAGACCGGCCGGAAGATCGGCAATTGCGGCACGTATGGCCGCTTCAAAATTAGTGGAGTGCCCGGCATCCCCGGCGGTGCTTTGAAATCGCCAACCAGCCTGATGCTCACTGGAACTCACGGTCCTGGTATTGCCTGCGAATGGCAGAACGCGCACCCAGTTGCGTCCGCGAGATCTTTCGAGCGCAGTGGCCAGTTGCGAGGCCTGGGTGAGATCCTGTTCACTCACGCTGGCCGACGTGTCTACCAAGACCGCGACCGCCATTTTGCTGTCGTTCGTAGTCAACCGCGGCTCCGCGATAGCCAGCAAAATCAAAGTAAACGAGAGAGCCTTCAGGATGAGCGCTAGTTTGCGGCGGGTACGGCGCAGCTCCCATGCCATCCAGAGCAGAGGCAATAGAGCGACCGCCAACAGCCATGGACGTTCGAACGTCACGACGCTTTTCTCCATGGAGCGGCGGCCGGGTTTGCTCGTGCGAGCCGGCGAACGGTTCGCCCAAACAGGAGCCAGTCGGCCAGAATGCCGAGACCACCCAGCAACGCGAGCCATTGCCAGATGTCTCTTGAGTTGGATTGGAAGGGCAACCTACGGGGCACTCCCGTGCGAACTCCAGCCGGTCGCCAGATCACGTCGCCGGCTTGCGGCAGGGTTAGAGAGTAAACGAACTCGCGATCCCCGGTGAGGACCCGCACGATACCTGGCGAGCCGGAAAAAAACCGAAGATTCCTGCCGTCCACCGTGAATGGCAGGCGCTTCTGATCCTCCGTTATCACCTTAATCGCGCTGGGGTTGCCAGCCGATTCCAGCAGGACGCTAACGGTGCCTACGGTGCCCGCAGTCACTTCCCAGGCTCTAAAAATCTCGGGCGCCATCCAGTGCAGGATATTAGCGAAGAGCAGCGGCGTCGAAAGTTCATACTTCATGGACGAGTCCAGCGGGTGGAAACCGATCACTACCGTTTTCGGTTTGCCGGGACGGGCCACGATGAGGGGTCCGGAATCGGATTGAGCGATGGCGATGTCGTCCGGCTGCGCCCGAAAGACCTCGGCCTTTTGGAGTTCCAGATCCTGCGTATGCAAGCCGGTGCCAAGCGCGTGTTCCGAGTTCCAGCGACTCAGCTTGACCCTGGCTAGGTTGGATTTGACGGACACGGGAGAGCGAGCCGCGGGGGGCTCGATCCAGATGCTGTCGGTCTGGGGCGGTGCGGAAGGGGCGAAACGGTCCAGAATAACAATACGGGCAGCGGACTTGGCTTGATAACGCGCGGTTGGGAGGAAAGTCGGGTTGACCTCGGCCATGGTGGAGATCACCGGCTTTAGAAGCTCAGGTTGATCGGAGTAAACCGAGACCGGCAGCGTTTCACGCGCCGGCAGTTCCAGTACGGCGCGATCATCGGCGGGGAAGGCATCGCGAGTCAAAAGGCGAGCCTCCAGCCAACCAGCGGCTCGGGTGGAGTAGCGAAAGGTGGCACTCTCTTCGACGCCGGGTTTGAGTTCGAAGCGGTGAGTGCCGGCCGGTGCTCCGCCGAATTGCACAAGCAGCGGAACGGAATGAGACGCGGCCCCATAGTTTTTAACCGAAACGTAGATCTCCCAGACATCCGGAGAGGTGAACGAACGACGGACTCCGACCTTGCGGAGGCCGACATTTTCGGCCGGTCCAGTGATCGGAAGCATCCGAAGATTGGAGGGCACAGTGATCGCCGGCGCGGCATCGGCAGGAATGCGACCGGCACCTGCGAATACGATCTCGCCGCCCGTCTTCGCGTCCCGATTCAGGTCCCGGTTGAGAGATTGCTGAGCAAAGGCGAGTGCCTGGTCCACATTCAGCACGGCCGCTCCGGGCTGGGTCTGATCGATAGCTCGCTCCAGCTTGGAGCGGTTCGATTCAAACGGAGTGGCAGGTGTGGCCAGAGCGTCTGCGCGAACCAACATGACGCGGTCATTAGCGGGGATCGACTTTAAGTAAGCCTTCGCTCCCGCCCGGGCTTGATCGATCAGGCGCCCTTGACCGGACCGCGCGGCCATCCACGCGGAAGTGTCGAGAATGAGAACATGATTGCGTGAATACCGGTCGGGCGATCCCAGGCGAAGCTGTGCCAGCGCGAGTAACAGCAGCGCCATGCTGATGAGTTGAAGGAGCAGCGACCAAGGCTGCTGCAGGCGGCGGCGATGCCGGTACTGCGGAACCTTGTCGAGGGCCGTAAAAAAGCGGAGCGTCGCGACGGTTTGTTTTTTGCGGGTGCGATCCAGCAGATAAAGGGTGACAACCACGGCCGAGACGGATCCCAGGATGGCCAGGAACTCGGGGAAACTTAAGT
>JBBSHP010000122.1:0-9034 GCA_038232555.1 Bryobacterales bacterium | reverse complement strand
GATCTGCGCATCGTTCCCTTTCGCGGTGAGTATTACCGGATCAAACCGGACCGCCAATACCTGGTGCGCAACCTGATCTACCCGGTGCCCGATCCGAAGTTCCCCTTCCTGGGCGTGCATTACACGCGGATGATTCAGGGCGGTGTGGAGGCGGGACCAAACGCTGTCCTGGCGTTCGCGCGAGAAGGGTATCGCAAGACCGACCTTAACGTCCGCGATCTGGCAGACGCACTGACCTATCCGGGACTGTGGTCTTTTCTAAGGCGCTACCCGCGCATGTGCTTCGATGAACTGCGCAGGTCTTTCAGTAGACGGCTATTTTGTGAATCGCTGCAGAGGCTGGTGCCTGAAATCAGGGAGGATGATCTGGTGCCGGGTGGGGCGGGCGTCCGGGCACAGGCCCTGTCGCCGTCGGGTGAAATGGTGCAGGACTTCTGGATCCAACGGCAAGAAAACGCCGTGCACGTGCTGAATGCGCCCAGTCCGGGTGCCACGGCAGCGCTGGCGATTGGAGAGGAGATTGTGGGGCAACTCGCGGAGAACTAGCGGAGCATGACGCCCCGCTAGTCCCGCAAACCGTTAGTAAACAGTGATCGCCGCGATGAATGTTTCCAGCCCCAAATTGGCGCGCGAGGCGTTCAGTGCTCCACTACAGCCGTACTGCAAGTCGGCGTAGAGCCCAATATAGTACGTCCCAACCGTACGAGGCGCGGTAAACGTGAACGTAAGATTTCCCCCCGACGGATTCCCACCGTTGTACCCGACCTCAAAAGACGAGCCTGCACTTATGGACCCTGGGATTACGGTGGTGTCGATCTTCACGAGGCCTCCCAAAATTTGCTCGTTACAGCCCGGGCAATAGCCGTTCCTATTGACCGCCCAGTCGAAGCTTACCGAGACAGTGGCGCCTGGGGAAACGTGCATCGTTTCCTTGCCAGTGCTGTTTATGTTCGGGCTAGTAGCAGAGAAAGATCCCCGATCATTAGTACCAATCTGGAGCGTAGGCGGTCCCGCGGGTCCCTGTGGACCTGCTATGCCTTGCCACCTGGCGCTCCGTCCTTTCCTGGCGCACCGTTGACCCCATTCGTTCCATTCGCACCTGTCTGGCCTGGCGTACCTGCCGCGCCCTGCGGCCTTGCGGACCTTGTGGACCGCTAGGACCCTGGGAGGCGGATGCACGGCGGCGATGCCGAAGATCTGGAAGCCGCCTTGGCTGCATAAGCCAAAACCTCTCTTTGGAAAGGCCGAAACCGACCGACTTTGGCTTAACTTTGAATTTGGCACCAGAGCCTTGATTACTTCCTCAGAATTCCAGTTTCAATCCGAATTGCATTTCCCGGGCCCGGCCGGCGGAGGTGATACTTCCAAAGGGTGGTGAATTCACATTGACCACCGCAGCCGGAAAGTTGAAGTTCGCCCGGTTGAAAACGTTGAATGCTTCCCAGCGGAACTGGAGATTGAAGCGCTCATCCCTGCCGAAGCGGGTGTTCTTACCTACGCCCGCGTCGGTCTGGGCCAAGCCTGGGCCGGTGAGGGTATTGCGTCCTTCGGTGCCAAAGCGCAGCGAGCCGGTCGGTAAGTTCACGAACGCGCTGGATGTCGCGTTGCAGGCCGGATTGCGCTTGTCAATGATGTAGCAGGATGGTTTGCGGGTATGGTAGGAAACGGGGCCGACGAGATCGGGGCGGTCGGTGATTCCATCGCCATTGACGTCTCCGGACATGGCCGCAGTGAAAGGGAAGCCGCCCTGAAGAGTGGCGATAAAGCTCACTTCCCAGCCCCCCACGACCTTATTCAGAACGGGCCCTACATTTGTTAATGCCGACCGGCCGGTTCCAAAAGGCAGCTCGATCACCGAGCTGATCACTAGGCGTTGACGGACATCGAAGCCGGAGCGCGCGCGCGAGTAGCCAGCGCGATTGCGCTCATCACCGGTTCCGCCGAACCCCCCGCCGCGATCGCCGCTGCCGCGTTCGCTCGAAAGGTCAATCGATTTCGCCCAAGTGTAGGCGACCAGATTGGTCATGCCCCTCCTTCCCCTCCGCACTCCTTTCACCTGTAATGAGTTATAGCTTGAAGTCACAAACGAATCCAGACTTAGAGCAGTGCCCCATCCCGGGAAGGGGCGGCGCGCCTGAATGGTGGCGGAGGGGCCGGGTGTGGGGACGTTGTAGAAGACCAGTTCGCCCAGGTTGGTGCCCTTGTTGGCCACGTAACCGGCCTCCAGGCTGATGTTAAAGGGCAGTTGCCGCTGCACGGTCAGATTCCACTGTTGGGTGTAGCCTTCCTTAAAATTCGGGTTGATGTTCTGCGTGCCCACCACCAGCGCCGCCGACGCGCTAACGAACGGGTTGGCAATATCGATCTGGGGGGTTGCCGTTGACGAGGTAATCTGCTGGGTTTCCGCGAAAGGCGGCTGGCGGCGATTAATTACGAAATTGTTCACGAAGGCCTGCGAATTCGTGTAGAAGATGCCGTATCCGCCGCGAATCACCGTGTTGTGATCCCACGAGTAAGCAAAGCCGAAGCGTGGCGCGAAGTTGTTCCGGTCGGCCCGATAAGCGGCGCGCCGGGAAACGCCGTCGAGGTGCAGCACGTCCCCGATGCCCGCGCACGCGCGAGTTGTGGTCGCACAGTATTTCGGGTCGGCTACCAGGATTTCCGGCGTGATTCCGGTGTTGTAGTCATTGGTCAGGGGCCAGAAGGTGGAGCGCCGGTCCAGATTATCCACCAGCGGACTGATGTACTCATATCGCAAACCAAGGTTGAGCGTCAGATTGCGAGTGACCTTCCAGTCGTCTTGAACGTAGTAGCCGTGCCACCAGGAGCGCCCGGTTTCCACGCCCTTGCCCACCACGCGGGAGGCGGTGAACGGCTCCCCCAGGAGAAAGTCGGCGAAGGGTTGGCCGGTGAAGTCGCCGCGGAAGTTGAAGCTGCCGCGTCGCAGGCCGGTCACCGGACCAGGGGTGTTCTGCTGGTAACGGGTTAGGGTAAAGCCGCTTTTAATGGTGTGGTTCGCGCGTGTCCAGGTGAGACTTCCAGCGTGGTTGAACTCATTCGAAATATCGCGCTGGCTGTTGAAGTCCTGCTCACCGAACGACGTAAGCGTGAGGTTGGTGAAGGTCAAGGTAGGGGCGCCCTCAAACTGGGAACCGGCCAGCGGATTGTTAATGCCAAACTGTTGATAAAAGCCCGCTTTGCCGGTGTTTGGGCTGCTCTGTACGTATTCGGAACGTGTGAAAGAAGTTCGGAATTCGCCGAGCAGTTTGGGTGTGAAGATATGCGTCAAGCTGATCACGGCGACCTGGTTATGTGGAGGAATAATCTGCTCGAAGGTGGGCAGGTACGGTGTCGTCGTTTCGGCGTGAGCAGCGCGGGAATAGCGGCCGCTTAAACGGTCCCGGGCGGTCAGTTCGTGGTCGAGTTTGATTGTCAAAAGGCCGTCGGTAAAGCGGTCGGGCGCTGTGACGAGCAAGTTGTTCGTGGTAGCGGAGGGGCTGCCGAAATTCGGCTTGGGCCAGAGGTTGATGGCTGCCATCGCGGTCTTGCTGAACCTGGCGATCGGAATGCGGTTGCCGGGGAATTGCAATCCGGTGGTTGGGTCTTTGAGAACGAGTCCGGGCACACCTGAAAAATCACCGTCACGCCAGGCCTGGATCGGCACCGAACGGAGCGATTCCACGCCCCGCCTCTCGACGTGTTCCTCGTAGTTGACGAAGAAGAAACTCTTGTTGCGCCAGATGGGGCCGCCTACCGCTCCACCAAACTGATTGCGGTTCAGGCGGCTGACCTTGGGCAGGAAAAAGTTGCGGGCGTCAAACACGTTGTTACGCCAGAACTCGAAGAGCGCGCCGTGAATATTGTTGGTGCCCGATTTGGTAATCAAGCTGATCTGGCCGAAGGCGGCTTGCCCAAACTCGGCGGTGTAGGAGTTGGTCTGCAGCTTGAACTCCTGGATGGCATCGATGGAAGGGCGGATGGCTATGTTGCCGAATTGTCTAGCGTTGTTGCTCGCTCCATCAAGCGTGAAATTGTTCTGGTTGTCGCGTCCGCCAATGGCAATCCCGGAACCGAGGCTGCCGGTGGCCGAGCCAACAGAGAGTTCAAACCCGCCGGGACGGGTGGTGGTTCCGGGCGAAAGCAAGAGCAACTGCGAGAAGTCGCGCCCATTGAGAGGGATCTGGGTGGTGTAGCGATTGTCCACCACTTGCCCGACTACTGAGCTTTCAGTCTGCAATAGAGTGGTCTCCGCACTCACGCTGACTGACTCGGTCATGGCTCCCACCTCGAGCACGATGTCTACGCGCGGCTCCTGGCTGACTTCTGCAACAATACCCGTGATCGTCTTCTTCTTAAAGCCAGTGGCTTCCGCGGTAATGCTGTAGTTGCCAACCGGCAGCAGAGGAACGACATAGTTGCCACCCTGATTACTGGTTGTGGTACGCGTTAGCCCCGTGTCTCTGGACACCACGGTGACACTGACGTTGGGCACTACCGCCCCGCTGCTATCCGCTATCGTACCTACAATCGTGGCGGTGGTTTGCGACCAAGCGGCCACAGAGACACATGCCATTACAAGAGGCAGAAGCAAGAATTTCCTAAGTCGCATCGGCACCACCATTGGATTGAATTTGCTACAGAATAACATGGCGAGATAACATGGCCAGCACGTCTCGGAGGCACCGGAGCAGTTCAGCTGCGCTGGTCGAAGTTATCTGCTGTTTAGTGTTGGGGGGTGCTGGCCATCGTCCCGGGCCTAGCGCGAAGCGAGCCTGGCGAGATCCCCCGGGGCCGCTATTTTGCACCGTTACGAGTGTTGGGTTGAGGCTCTATTCCACAAACACGGTAGGGACCAACACTCCAGTGATGGGACTACTCACGCCGTTAAGCCGTATGGTGATAGGCACCGCATCGCCCTTGATGTGATTTCCCGGGATCCGAAGATTCAGTTGATACACACCGATAAATCCTGGCGCGAGCCCCGCGAAATCGACGATGATGCCCGCCTGGCTAAACGTGGGATCGCCAAAGAAGACCTCCACCTTTGCCATTTGCGCGAGCGGCGATGAGGGCGACGCCACGCCTCCAGTCACCTTGCCCGTGGTTGGTAACCCAAGACCCTCGGCGTAGAGAATGAGCGGCTCGTCCCGCCGGCCCGGATGATCCTTGTTGACGAACGTGCCGTCGGCATGAAGCAGCGCCGGCTGTTTGGTGCTGGGATCGATAAACACAGCAGGAGCATACTTAGCCACCGTTATAGTCTGCTGTGTGGAAGCCGCTTTCTTGTCGAGTGAGCGGACTACTAGTGAGTAGTTGCCTGCAGCGAGTTCCGGCGAGATCTGCGCGTTGATCTGGCCCGGTGTAGTCGCAAAGAGTGGAAGCGGACTGTTGTTCAGAGTCACGCAGACTCCGCCCATCAGGACCGGCAGGGGCGTCGAGCCAGCCTGGCTGGTGGATGCAAGATTGCTTCCAAAGATCCCGACCAGGCTGTTCTGGGCGATGGCAGTCTGATAATTCCCAAGATTCACGGTCCCTCTGGCATTCACTTGAGGCCGGGCCGAGGCGGGGGGAGCCGCGTCCAGCGGAATGACGCTGAGACCACTGGTGGTGATCAAATATGCCGTGGTACCGGCGGAGTCAATGGCGATCAAGCGTGGATCAATCGCTGTTGCGCGGCCTGTGGCCGTGGCTTGCGTTAACGGTCCTTCCAATGTCGGGATCGTCGACCGGGTTGCTCCGGTTGTGGCGTCCACGATCTCGACCTGGCCCGCGTCGGACGGGAGGGCATTCGCATTAGCGCGCACGGGTTGGGTGAACCGCGCGAACTGCGTCGCGGATATGGGGTACACGCCCGAGATCGGCCGTGATGAAGTGAAAGCGGTTCCGTTTACCGGGCTGAGCGCCTGATTCAAAACGACACCATTCACCACGTAATACTGGCCTCGCGGCCCCGCAGCCACGCTGCCGTAATAGCCCATTCCCGCCGATTGCGCAAACGATGTGTACTGGCGGGATTGCACAAAGTCGTCCGCCAGTGCATCGTACAGGTAAACGGATCCATCGGCCGCTGCAATGATGATGTTCTCGCCAGCGGGCGTCGCCGCCATGCTGATCGGACCCGGTAAAGTACGAGGCAGTCCATTCACACTGCCGATTACCTGGCTGGCCGGCCGCGGCACTGCCTGATCGCCGATAACCTGCCAAATCGAATTGGTGCTGGTGCCATTTGCTGCACCGGTTGTCATTAGGAATAGTGGCCCGCGCTGTCCCATCGCGATCATGCTGGGCGTCGAAAGCGCTTGATTGATCAAAAGCGGAGTTGGGGGCAACGCGACGCGACCTGTCATTTCGAGCTTATCCAGGTCGACGATGCTGATGTTCTCGCCGCCTGAGTTCGCCACATAGAGCAGGCCGCCATCGGAAGTCATCGCCATGGAACGGGGCAATTGTCCCACCTTGATGGAGGCAATGAACTTCTTCTGGCGAGCGTCAAACACCTCCACACGATTCATCCCAGAATTTGCGATGTAGATCCGCTGGCGCGTGGGGTCGTACACCAAATCTTCCAACGCCTCGGTAGCTGAGATAGCAACCGGGACAGGCACGATGTCACCCGTCGCCTCGGTGTTCCGGTTGTTCTGGTACACACGCACTCGCGAAGGTACGTTGATCGCTTCAGGACTTTGGACAATGTAGTCGTGACTGGGCGAGATCGTGCCCAGGGAGCGGGCGGCCGATCCGTTGAACATAAAATCCAGGGTAGCTCCGGATCCAGTCTGCTGCGCTCGAACCGCCGGTGCGGTCTGCGTGACGGATACTGCTGCGTTTCCTCCCGCGGGAGTGGTTGGCGGCAAAAAGATCCTCACTCCACCTGGTCCCGGAATGCCGCCGCCAGGCCCAAATCCTACCACTCCGCCCAAGCCTGGAGTGATGGTGGGTGTCGCGGCCAAAAGCTGCGCTGTGGCCGTCAGGCGTCCGCGTCCGGCGTTATTAATCGCGAGGCTCGCCGTTCGTTGGGATGCCAGAGCCCCGCACTGATCGTTGTTCAAAAGCACCACGGTAGAACTGGGTACGGCAATTGGCTGCTGGTTCATGGTTCCGATCGGAATGGCAATGAAGCCGGATTCCGACAGCGCGTAAATATTCGCTCCATCCGCGCTGATGGCCATCTTCCCGGACATGTTCTCCGGCAGCTGCAGCGCCATGTTTATCAGCAAATTATCAGGGTCGTTCAATATCAGTTCGCTGATGTTGGCGCGGGAGGCCGAAGTGGTCTGAGGACTGATATCGAAGCCCGCGTATAGAGTGGATCCATCCGGCGAAAAAACGCTGCCGCCCTGATTTGTTTCAATATTAAAGTTTGTGCCCGTCGCGATCGCATAGGGCGAGTTCGCCAGATTCTCCTGGGCTAAAACTTGAAGTGTCACCGTATCGAATAACGTGGAACCCGACATGAACTTCGAGTTGTCGGGCGCTACGGCAAGCACGCCGGACGAATTGGAGACCAGCCGGCTTCGAAGCACCGTTCCCGAGCTCACCTCGTACACAAATACGATCCGAAAGTTGTTCGCCGGGATATTCACGCCGATGATCAACCTGCCGTCCGGGCTGGCCTGCAGGCGGCTGCGCGCATTCTGAAACTGCTTCCCACTGGGGGGCTGCAGATTCGGAGCAAGCGGAGGCGCGGGCGTAACAGGCACAAGAGCCAGCGCATTCGTTCCCTGCGCACTCGGATCGTAAATCAACAAAACATTCGACTGATTGCCCGCGCCGCTACCGATGGTCGATATCAAGACACGATCATCGACACCCACCGCAACACCTTCGGGCTGTGCCGGGAGCGAGACGCGACTCACCACGCTTTGGGATTCCAGATCAATGACGTCTAGCGCCGAGGCTTCCTTGGAAGCAACATAGAGAAACTTGCCGGAGCGGGAAATTGCGGCAGCAAGCGGGTTCCCATCGGTTTTGATCGGCGTGCCCAAACGGCGCTGCTGGACCGAGTAGACCTCTATGCGGTTCTGCACCGTGTTGACCAGGTAAACCCGGCTGCGGCCCTCATCGATAACGACATCGGAAGCGCCTCCGACAACCGGCACCACCGTTCCAAAGGTCGCTGAAAAGCCAACTGCTGAGAACACAGATAGAGTAAGGGCCCAGCGTAGAATCATGAGGTTGCTTACAATTGTAACCCGCGCGGGCCGAAGTTGTTTCTAGCGAACTGCGCGCCGCTTAACCGCTACTGCGAACACCGTGGCCGCCACCGCCACAACTCCCAAACCGGCGGCAACATGCAGCGCCGGATCGGCGGGCTTCGGGGGCAGGTACGTTACTCCGGTCTCATCCGCGCGGGCCGGCTGGGCAATATAACGTCCATGCGAGGGTGCCCGGAAATTGCGCGCAAATTCGGCGAACTCTTCCGTAACGTGTTGGCCAGAGTTATCGCCCAGTATCGGCGTGCCGTGCCCGCAAGCCAGTCTGGACGGTTGGAGCGCTGCCAATCGCCGGACAGATTGCGCCGCTGCATTCCAATCGCACGTCATCGGAGTGGGCGGGCGCGAGATCGATTGCTTCTTTGTGACCAGCGCGAAAAGCGAGTCCAGGTCTACCGTAGTGAATGCATCTCCGGCGAGCAGCGTGCCGTCGGTGGGCCGGAAAAAGGAAACGTGGCCCGGTGTATGGCCGGGTGTGTGATGCCACTCCCAGCCCTCGAGCCCAGCCAACGCGTGTTCGGAGGGAAGTTCTCTCACCAGCCCGCCCAGATCAAATGGTTTGGGGCTGAAGAACCGGCTCAGAAACGACATCATCCCGGGAGCTGTAGGGTCCGGAGGCGGATAACAAGATCTGCCAGTCAAATAGGGCAGCTCAAGCCGGTGCGCGTATACCGGAACCCCCCAGCTATCTCCCAGCTCCCGCGCGCTTCCGGCATGATCGAAATGACCGTGGGTGAGGAAAATGCAAGCGGGTTTGGCGCCTGTTCCATAACGGCTCTCGGCGGCTGCACGGATCATACCGGACTTGCCCGGCGTGCCGG
>JBBSHP010000121.1:0-9046 GCA_038232555.1 Bryobacterales bacterium | reverse complement strand
TTCCGATGGCGGCGCCGGATAAAATTTCTCCACATGAGGATTACCGGTGAGCAGTTCAGCAATCGTTTTTCGCAAAATGCCCATGCCGTGCCCATGTACGATACGGATGCGATCCACCGAGGCAAGCGCGGCGCTGTCCAGGAACTTGTCAACCCGGTCCCGTGCTTCCTCCGCGCGCTCTCCGATCAGGTTGATCTCCCGATAAGAAATATCCCAGGTCGGCCCAGGCTGAAACGAAACATGTGTGGGGAGCTTGCCCGGTTCTGGAGCACCGGCCGGCAGAACCTCATCGATATCGTCCAACCCGACTTGCAGCTTCATAAGACCCGCCTCGATTTCGAACCGATCACCCGAAAGCTTGCGCCGAACCCGTCCGATCTCGCGAATGCCTTTGAGCCGTACCCGCGCGCCCTCTTCCAGCGCGATGACAGGTTTGGCAGCGCTGGTATTGCCGAGCACCGCACTTTGCACCTGGTCCTGAAACTCGCGCCTGGTCTTCGCGACCTTGCGAAGAGACTGCTCCACCGCTTTCCGCTGCTGCCCGGATTCGGCGATCCGATCGATGGTCTCGCGAGCCGCAGCCTCGAACTCCGCAACCGCCAATTCACACCGTCGCTCCACTTCTCTCAGCTTGGCGGACTCACGCTTTTCCCATTCCTTGGCGAGCGATTCTTCCCGTAGCGCGAGCGCCCGCTTCTGCTCGGCCAGCTCCTGTTCGGTCACAGCGAGGCGGTCCAGCCGTGCATGCAATTCGCTTAAAAACATCCCAAGATCGCGTCCGTGGGCGGACATGCCGGCCCGCGCTCTATCGATTAGATGTGCAGGAATGCCCAAACGGCTCGCGATGTCGAGACCAGCCGACTTGCCGGGAGCACCCAGGCGCAGCGAATAAGTCGGCTCGAACGTGGCATCGTCAAAACCCATCGAAGCATTCAACACACCCGGCGTGCTCGCGCCAAACAGCTTGAGCGCCAGCAGGTGTGTGGAAGCCAGCGTGAAAGCTCCGTTCACCCGGAATGCGTCCAGCATCACCACGCCCAATGCGCCGCCTTCTTCAGGGTCGGTGGCACGCCCGAGCTCATCCAGGAGCACCAGCGAATCGCGTGTGACATCCTGCAGCATCTCGCGCACATGCGCGATGTGTGCCGAAAAGGTGCTTAAGCTTTCCTGAATGGACTGTTTGTCGCCCATATCCGCCAGCACCTGATCGAAGATCGCAAATTCCGCATCCGCCGCAGGCACTGGAAGTCCGGCCTGGGCCATCAGTGTGAGCAGGCCCGCGGTCTTCATGGCAACCGTCTTGCCGCCCGTGTTGGGACCGCTGATGAGCAGCGTCCGGCACTTCTCATCGAGCGTAATGGAAATCGGAACTACCGGTTTGCGCTGTCGCCGCAGCACGTCTTCGAGCAGCGGATGACGCGCGTCATGGAGCACCAGCCGTCGCTCGGCGTCCGGACTGAAGCGGGGCACGATACAATCGAAATCCATCGCAAACTCGGCTTTAGCGAACAGCAGCTCCAGCTTGCCGAGTGCTGCCACTGCGGTTGAGATCGCGGGCGAATGCTCTCGCAACAGGTTGGTCAATTCGCGCAAGATACGGTGCACTTCGCGCAGCTCTTCTTCCCGCAACCGCACCAATTCGTTGTTGAGGTCGATGGTTTCAAGCGGTTCGACAAACAGGGTATGGCCGCTGCCGCTCGCGCTGTGGATCACGCCCTGGGCTTTGCGCTGCTGGCCCGCCACTACGGGCACCACGAAGCGATCATTGCGGATCGTGATGAAATCTTCCTGCAAAGTTCCGTCTTCCCGGTGCGCGCGAAGAAAACGCTCCAGCGAGATATGGATCTGTTTCTGCTGTCTCTCGATATCGCGCCGCAAGCGGTTCAGCGCAACGCTGGCGTCATCGGCCAAAGATCCATCCGGCAAAATCTTGCCTTTCAGCTCCCGCAGCAGCGGCCGCAGGTCAACCAGCTCGGCTGCTTTCTTGCCCAACCTCGCATAGCGTTCGGAGGCAGTGTTCAGAATCGACCGGATCTCGCTGGTGATGTCCAGCAACTGCCCCAATTCATAGATCTGCCGGGCCTCCAGCCCGGCACCTTCAATGCGCAGAATGCTAACGGCCGTGGTGACATCCGGGATCGAATCGAAGCGGATGCGGATGGCGGCTCCGCGTGAAGCAGGCTGAGGGCGCATCCAGTTTCGGACATACTCGATCGCCTCCGCCAAGTCGGGCAGGGCCGCTTCCAGGGAGACACGATCTGAGCCGGGTTCGATGAGCGCCAACTCGGCCCTTCCCAGGGCACTCCGGACGAAGCGGCCCAGCAGCTCCCGCAGCGCCGGAAATTCCAGCAGGTCAGAGCTGAAGTTTGGCAAATGCCCTCTCGATCACAGCTTGGGTCCCTTCGGTGACACGGTAATCGTTCAAGTTACGTTGCGGAACCCACGCCACCCGGCTCACATCGCTGGCCGCGTGAAGTTCTCCGCCCATCACGCGGCACAGATAATCGATTAATACATAGTGGTACTCGGGACGGCCATCCGAGTCCGGCATGATTCGCTCGAAGATTTCAAACACGGAAAGCGGCTCTACCTGTAAGCCGGTCTCTTCCTGGACCTCACGGGCAACGGCGACGGTCAGCCTCTCGCCCAATTCGAGCAGGCCGCCGGGCAACGACCAAAAACCTTTCAACGGGTCCTTCCCGCGCTCAACCAATAGAATCTCAGCGCCCGTGAAGATGAGCGCCCCAACTCCAACCAAAGGCCGTTGTGGATAGCGGCGGCTGTCGTAAGCGGAAGCGTTCATAGCGTTAATAGGGAGCGCTCCCTTTCACGTTCATTCGCACTCTGTATACAGATCTTCGGGCCGTGATGTATAAGGTCTGCAGGTCGGCATCGCCGAACGCGCAACTGGATGGCTTCTCGCCCAGGGGCAGGGTCAGCACCGGCCTGCCCTCCGAGGAGTAGATTGCGAGCCCGTCTGCGGCGACGTACAGATTGCCCTTTTCATCCAGCCGTATGCCGTCGGGGATTCCGTCGGTCCGTGCAATCACGACACGTTCATTCGATGCGCTGCCGTTCTTATCCAAATCGTAAGTGCGAATATTGCGCTCATCGGAATTGCTGACATACAGAGTTTTTCCGCTGGCGGAAAGCGTAACACCGTTGGGGCGGCCTTTGGGTTTCGCGATCACCTCCAACTCGCCCTTGCGGGAAATGTGAAATATACCAAAGAAATTCAACTCGCGGGAATCCTGCTGGTACCCAAATGCCGGATCGCTGAAATATATTTCGCCATCTTTGCGGATGGCTATGTCATTGGGCGCATTCAGGCGCTTGCCGTCCCACCGTTCAGCCACTACTTCAATTTTGCCGTGCTTGTCGGTGCGGACCACGCGGCGCCCCCGCCCTTCGCAGGTATAGAGCCGCCCTTGCGCATCGAACGCGTTTCCGTTCGCGCCCTGAGTGTCTTCGCGTAGTACGGCCACCGGCTCCCCGGGCGTCAGCTTCATGAGCTTGTTGCGAGGCACATCGCTGAAGATCAGATAATTTTCGCGCGACCACGCCGGTCCGTCCGCGAACAGCAATCCGGCCACGACTCGCTCGATCTTCACGTCTTCGAGCTTGAGAACCTGAGCTGACCCGGCGCCTGCGGGAACTGCAGCGGCGACGGATTTCAGGAATGTACGACGGGTGGGCACAGTTGCGTGGTTGACATTTGTAGCGTAACAGGCTGCATTGGCCGCGAATGAACGCAGATGAACGCGAATAGGATTTTGATGTGGCGCATCTGCGGAAGTTTTGAGTGTTTTGGTTTTTTGGAGGGAGATGGAGCGTTTTCCGCGGGAGCCTTTGTGGAATTGGAAGGTGATGGCGTCGAGGGTGGTGCGGCGGAGGAGTTGGGTGAGACCCTTTGGTGTCGCGGGCCACGGGGCGGCTGGGTCGATTGCCCGGAGGTGGATCAGGAGTTGGGTGGCGGTGCCTGTCCATTTTGTACTGGACTGCAGGTGTTTTGCTATTGCAACGGTGACCGGGTCGGGGGTATTTGTGAACGTGTGCCAGGGCACCGTGGTATTCCCGACGACAGCGTTGCAGAGCGCGGCGAGGAACTGCGGGCGCAGGCGATGGAAAATTTCCTGCGACGGCGGTAGGGATCGCGGCGGGAGGGCGACTCGGATGGCGCTGCTCTGCCAATCGCGCGGCAGCATGGTTTCGGTGGTGAAGATCATGGGGCGCTCTTGCGAGTGGGCCACCAGCTTTTTCAAGGTTGCGCGGGGTAGCAGATCGATGTGATCGAGGGCAATGATCCAGTTGTGAGCGATGAGGGAGTTTACATCGCGCTGGCTGTGGGGCAAGGGGCAGAAGGGGGCGGCTCCCGGGTCAATTAGGGCTCGGAGCATGCTTGCGATGGACGTCTTGGCTGAGGCGACTGGCCCTTGCAGGAGCAGGATGGGATAGGGGCCGGTAGGCGACAGGGCGGCGACTAGCCAAGACAGGCAGCGGGTGAAGTCGTCGGGAGTGAGGCCGAGGAGCGTGCGGAAGTTTTCGAGAGTTGCGGCGGTGCTGGCCGGCGGATGTTCGGGGGCCGGCACAGGATGCGCGGATCGTGTGGAGCGGAAATGCGCGGTGTGGTTCGGCGTGATGCGCCAGCCGTGCGCGGAGATTTCGACGGCTTCGCCCGCGTGGTTGTGGAGGTCCAGTAAAACTTTGCCGGGGGTGGAGGCGACTCGGAGTGCGATGGATACGCGCGGCTGATCCGCCGCCTGGGCCTCTAGGGACTGGATGGTCTGGCGGATCGCGGATGGTCGCGGGAAAAATCCATGGTTGGTGTGGAAGGTGGCGATGAGCCAGTTGCGGAAGGTCTTGGATTTCAGCGGGACGAGTTGGGGAGGGTCGAGGGCGGCTGGAATTTTGAAAAAGACTCCGCCGGTGTCAGAGCAGAGTAGGGTTTGGGTTGGCTCAGACATAGTTTCTCGCCCCAGATATAGCAAGTGAGGTGGTGAAAACGAACTGGGGTTTTTGTAAGTGGCGGGAAAGGGGGGAGATCGAGTTGAAAATAAATGTGAATGGAAAACGTTAAGGCCACGAATGAACCGTCATGGGCCACGCGGCGGCCCACCAGAGGTGATGAAAACGTGTTCCAACCAGGGTGATTCGGAGGTGGGCGCCATAAACGCTTGAAAAATAAGGGGCGGACAAATGTTTTCAGAACAACACGAATGAACACGAATTTTAAGATTGGTCAGATAATACAGACTTGGTCTTCGGGTAAACTTAGGTGAACTAATTAATCAGTTCGGGAGGTTCCATCATTAAGAACTCAATTAACCCGATGAGTAATGTCATCTCCGCTTTGACCGCTCGCACCCAACTTGGACAAATCCTTAAGCGGGCCTCTGAAAGCGACGAGCGCTTTTTGGTGGACCGCCGCGGGCAGCCGAGCGTGATCATCATGAGCGTGATGAGCGTGCGGGACTACATGAACACTGTGGCCCCGCCCCCCAAAGAATTGCGTGCCATGCAGGACAGGGCCAAACGCACCGGTCTGAACAAACTGAGCATGCGTCAGATTGACAAGATCATCTCCGAAGTCCGAACCGGGAAACGTATCAAGCGCCACGCTTAATGATTGGTGTAGTGCTCGACACCAATGTCCAAGTCTCTGCCAACCTCCGCTGACGGTGGTGGTTAACTGGACGGCCGGGTTGAAAAAATGAGCATGCCTCAGGACATCGTATACTTGCTCCATGCGGGTAACTCTCGATTTGCCTCACGAGCTTTCCGCGGCCCTCTCGACGTCTGGCCCGGACCTTTCCCGCAATGCGCTCGAAGCCATCGCCCTGGAAGCGTATCGGGAACGCAAGCTCACAACCGCCCAACTTCGGCGCGTTCTGGGGTTTGAATCGCGATACGAACTGGACGGTTTCTTGAAGCGGCATGAGGTCTGGCTGGACTATTCCTGGCAGGATCTCGAACAAGACCGGGAGGCTCACCGCCGGCTTGGCCTCTGAGCCATGCCGCGCGTGGTCATCTCGGATACGTCGCCGCTTCGCTACTTGGTCCTGATCGGCCACGCCGAGCTGTTATGCGCTCTCTATGCGGAGGTCCTCATCCCGGAAGCGGTCCTCAACGAACTCATTCAACCGGCTACGCCGGATGCGGTTCGCCGTTGGATTACGCATCGACCCTCCTGGCTTGAAGTGGTTCCGCTGACCGCTTCAACCGCTCTCAAATCGGTCTCCCTCGCGGATTTAGATCGGGGTGAGCACGATTCCATTTTGCTCGCTCTCGAACTGAAGGCTGACCGTGTACTCATGGACGATCGTGAAGGCGTGGAGGAGGCGCGGCGATTGGGTCTGTCCGTGACTGGAACCCTCGGCATCCTGGATCTGGCTTCCGAACGGGGGTTGATCGAATTAGCGGCTGCAGTGGCCAAATTGCGTCAGACGAATTTCCGTGTTAATCCAGTCCTGCTCGACCGGCTACTGGAAACGGATGTCCGGAGGAGAAAGGGATAGAGCTAGCGAGTTTGAGGCGGGAACCACAACCGGCTCCCTTCTGCTGGACTTCGGGCTGGCGAAGATCAAGGCGGCGGTAGCGGCTGACGGAGGCACCATGCCGATGGCGCTGACGTGTAGGCCATGAGATTTCGCGTACAGCCTCAGGAGTTCGTAGGCCTCGCGCACCGGTGGATCCCGGAAAAGGCACGATCACGAATGCCGACAGAAGCGCGTCGCTAGCGACAAGGTCTCGCTTGTCCCGTGCGCCGACGTTGAGTTCCAGGGATTGCCCCGCCCTCCGGCAGTGTCGTGTTCGGGCGCTCCCGGCTTTCCCCGCGAAATCTCAACTAGACATCGCTGTCGATCGGGTAGGGCATGTCAGAACATCTTTAGATTTGGTGGAGGCGGCGTCTAAAACAAAAACTGCTCTCTAGGCTGCTAGTGCTGTTGTGCGTACGCTAGCCTGGTGGAAAGTCGGCTTTCGGGCGCGTTGCGCCCGCTGACAGACGGCAAAATACGACCGTCTGTCCTACCCTCGGGCCGCCATACCGGCTGCAACCTTGCGAAAATAGAAATTGGCATTTCATCCATCTGCATACGGTCAAACCATCGCCGAGCTTCTCGCTCTCGATCAGAACGGCGAGCGCTTGATGCCCCTCCTTTCCGGGAGCTGCTCGTCAGTGGAGGCCCATACGCTGCTGTCCGGCCAACAAGCTTCCGCGTTGTTCCCGGGCGCTCAGGCCCCGGAAGCTGCATTGGCCGGCCTGTGGTTATACTTTTCCTGTTTTGATGAATCCCACGCCATCGCCCAGGACGTCCACAGTCATGAGGGCAGCTTCTGGCACGCCATTCTGCACCGTCAGGAGCCCGATTCCGGTAACGCTGCATACTGGTTCCGGAGGGTGGGGTACCATCCCGTTTTTCAGGATTTGTGCCATGCGGCTGATGGCATTTTGACCCGTTATCCGGAAGCAGAGTTTCGGACCGGCGGTAAATGGGATCCATTTTCATTCATCATGTTTTGCGAAAGAGCGCGTCAACAGCCGGGCTCGGCATCGGAGCTGGCCGCTCTTGAAATTCAGCGGGCGGAATGGCAATGGCTGTTTCATTATTGTGCGAGGCCGCGTCCGTGAGCCGTAAGTACGTGGTTATCGCTGCGGTGGCAGTGGCCGGGGCGTTCCTGCTGTGGGGGTTCACTCGTAAGCAGGCCCCCCTTGAAGTGCCCTTTGCCAAAGCGATTCGAGAAACAATCGTTAGCTCACTCAGCACGAATGGCAAAGTGGAGCCGGTGGAATGGGCCTCTGCCCGGGCGGAACGATCCGGCGTTATCCAGAAAGTTTTCGTGCAACGTGGCCAGGACGTCGCGAAAGGCGCTGCTTTGGTCCAGCTGGATGTGGCGGGCGCGGGTTCGCAGCTAGCGGCGGCCGGCGCCCAAATTGCACAAGCGCGGGCTCAGGAGCAAGTGGTGCGCCAAGGCGGCCCGCAAGTGAATCGTACCCAGATCGAAGGCGAATTGGCGGCAGCGCAGGTTAGCTTGCGAAACGCCCAACGCGACTATGACGCGGTTCAGCGGCTGGTGGCGAAACAGGCTGCGCCAAGCCAGGAACTCGAGTCGGTACGCCAACGTGTCGAGCAAGCCCAAGTGCAGATCCAAGCCCTGCAGCAGCGGCGCGCCGCCTTGGTGTCCGCGGCCGACCTTCCCGTCGCCAAGGCTAAATTGAACGAAGCGGAATCGTCCGCAGACTACGCTCGCCGCACGTTAGCGCAAAGCGTCGTTCGCGCTCCCCTCTCAGGAACGGTTTACCAATTTGATCTCCGGTTGGGCGCCTTCGTGAATCCAGGCGATCTGGTCGCTAATGTGGGACGGCTGGTTCAAGTTCGCGTGATCGTATACGTGGATGAGCCCGACTTGGGCCGCGTCAATGTTGAAATGCCGGTTACGGTCACCTGGGATGCCAGGCCGGGCCGCCAATGGAAGGGGGTGGTGGACAAACTGCCCAGCCAAGTGGTTGCCTTGGGATCCCGGCAGGTTGGTGAGGTGGGCTGCGTAATCGACAATCCCGACCGGGATCTACTGCCAGGGACCAACATCAACGCGGAGATTCAGTCCAAAGTAGTGCAGCATGCGCTGATTATCCCGACTGCCGCGCTCCATCGCGAGGCGGGCAGCACCACTGTTTTCGTTCTTGAAGACAATCAACGAGTGCTCAAGCGCGAGATTAAAGTGGGGGTCACCAGTTATACAAAAGCCCAAGTGTTGCAAGGGCTGAGCGAGGGAGACTCGGTGGCATTGCCAACAGATAAACCACTCAGGACAGACGCCAGAGTGAAGGCCAGCTACCCATAAAGCCGCCCTGGCGCTGGCTTTACGAGGAAAAACGCTGGAAGTACTCAGTATTTCAGCAATCTTAAAAGACTACCGGCTGAAAGCCGGTAGAATCCTTTGCGACTGAAAGTCGAGGTTGCGGCTGAAGCCGCCTGAAGTCTGCTCCGGCTGAGAGCCGGCTCAAGGCTTGGTGGGCGCTGTGATTTTAAAACGCTCTTCGTCG
>JBBSHP010000120.1:0-9077 GCA_038232555.1 Bryobacterales bacterium | reverse complement strand
TGGAATAAGATCGAACACCGCCTGTTCAGCTTTATCACCCAGAACTGGCGCGGCAAACCACTAATCAGTTTCGAGGTCATCGTGAGCCTCATCGCGGCCACCACGACCGCCAAAGGGCTGAAGGTCCGTTCCGAGCTGGATCGCAACCGTTATCCGGCCGGAATCAAGATCTCTGACCGTGACTTCGCGCAAATCAACATCCAGCGAGATATCTTCCATGGCGAATGGAACTACGAAATCCACCCGCGATCACCTGGTTAGGTTATTTCCTAACAGGGCCTAAGTGCCGTGATCGGCGAGACGTAGAGGACGGAGGTTTGCTCCTCAAGCACGCCTGCGCGAGCGAGCCGGACCAAGTTGTCGAGACAAATCAAGAACGCCGCCAGTGTTTTTCCGGGCCCGGTGGGCGCAGAGATAAGTACATCGCGGCCGGAATGGACCTCCGGCCAGCCTAGCTGCTGAGTTGGGTGATGCCGGCGAAGCGCCGCGTGAACCACTCTTGGATCAGGGGATCGCAGGACGAGAGAGACACGGCTGCGCGAAGAGAGAATCAATCGCTGAACATTATTGACGAGCTTGAGCTAACTGCCTTACCACGTACGGCAGGATCCCGCCGTTCCGGTAATACTCGGCTTCCTGCGGCGTATCGATGCGCACCATGGCCTCGAAGGTCTTCTCAGTGCCATCCGATTCGAACGCCCTGACACGGGCCATCCCTCGGCCCGCCACCGCCGCTACCACGCCTCCAATGTGAAACTTTTCCAGGCCGGAAAGCCCCAGTGTCTCGCGATTCTGCCCCGGCAGAAACTGCATTGGGAGCACGCCCATGCCCACCAGGTTGGATCGATGAATCCGCTCGTAGCTCTCCGCAATCACTGCTTTGACACCCAGCAGAAGCGTACCCTTGGCCGCCCAATCGCGCGACGAGCCGGACCCGTACTCCTTCCCGGCGATGATCAACAGGGGCGTTGCTTTTTCCTTGTAGCGCATCGCCGCATCGTAGATAAACATCTTCTCGCCGGTAGGGACATGCGTGGTCCAGCCCCCTTCCGTACCCAGCGCCAGCAGGTTGCGCAGCCGGATATTCGCCAGGGTCCCGCGCACCATCACTTCATGATTGCCCCGCCGCGATCCATAGGAGTTGAAATCCGAGGGCTTCACACCTTGCTCGATCAAATACCGTCCAGCCGGGCTGTCCTTGGGAATCGAGCCGGCCGGAGAAATATGATCCGTCGTTACGGAATCACCCAGCAGCGCCAGCACGTACAGACCACTCAGGTCGTGAACGGAAGTGGCAGGGTCCACCATGTCATCGAAGTACGGCGGCCTCTTGATGTAGGTGGACGAATCGCTCCATTCGTAGAGGTCTCCCGTGGGCACCTTTAATCCGTTCCAGGCCGCATCCCCTTCGAAAATGGCTGAGTACTCCTTCTCGAACATCTCGCTGCGGACCGAGCGCTTCACCACCTCTTCCACTTCTTCGGAAGTGGGCCAGATATCCTTCAGATAAACCTTCTTACCCTTTTGATCCGTGCCCAGGGGCTCCTTCTGGATGTCCACATCCACTCGTCCCGCCAGCGCGTATGCGACCACCAGCGGGGGCGAGGCCAGATAATTAGCGCGGACCAGCGGATTGATGCGGCCCTCGAAGTTCCGATTCCCGCTCAACACCGCGGCAACCACCAGCTTGGCTTTCCCCACCGCCTCTGCAACATTGTCCGGCAGTGGACCGCTGTTCCCGATACACGTGGTACACCCGTATCCGACCAGGTGAAACTTGAGCTGTTCGAGATACGGCATCAGGCCGGCATCGGTCAGGTAATCGAATACGACTTTGGAGCCCGGAGCGAGGCTGGTCTTGACCCAAGGCTTGACCTGCAGGCCCTTTTCGACCGCCTTCTTGGCAAGCAGACCGGCAGCTACCATCACGGAAGGATTCGAAGTGTTCGTGCAACTGGTGATGGCGGCAATGACAACCGCGCCGTCCTGGATGGTTGTAGTGGAGCCGTTCGAACCCATCGTGGCGGTGCGGGGCTCTTCGCCGAGCGTCGCCAGGAAGTTTTTCTTGACGTCCGGAAGATCGATGCGGTCCTGGGGACGCTTGGGGCCGGCCAACGAAGCCACCACTTTCGACAAGTCGAGTTCCAGCTTGTCCGAGTACTCCGGATCGGGCGAACTTTCCGTCAGGAACAGCCCTTGCGCTTTGCTGTAGGCTTCCACAAGCGCGACCAGTTCGGCAGGCCGATTGGATAACCGCAGGTAATCTAGAGTCTTCGCGTCTATCGGAAAAAAGCCGATGGTGGCCCCGTACTCGGGGGCCATGTTGGCGATAGTAGCCCGGTCCGCGAGACTGAGCGCGGCCACACCCGGACCGTAAAACTCCACAAACTTTCCGACTACGCCTTTCTTCCGCAGCATCTGCGTGACGGTGAGAACCAGATCTGTCGCCGTACACCCTTCCGGCAGCTTGCCTTTCAGGCGAAAACCGACCACTTCCGGCAGCAGCATGGAGATGGGCTGCCCCAGCATGCAGGCTTCGGCTTCAATGCCACCGACGCCCCAGCCGATTACACCCAGTCCATTGATCATGGTGGTGTGGGAATCCGTTCCCATCAACGTGTCGGGATAAGCCAGAACGGAAGATTCGCGCACGTCTCGAAACACCACCGAAGCCAGGTATTCGAGATTGATCTGATGCACGATACCCGCATCGGGCGGAACCACCTGAAAGCTCCGGAAGGCCGCTTGGCCCCAGCGCAGGAAAGCATAGCGTTCCTGGTTGCGATCGAATTCGAGGAGCGCGTTCGCCCCGAAGGCGCCCTGCGACCCGAACTGATCTACCTGTACGGAATGATCGATCACCAGATCGGCCGGAATCAGCGGGTTGGCTAACTTGGGATCGGCACCCATCTTGCAAAGCGCATCCCGCATCGCCGCCAGATCTACTATGCAGGGAACTCCCGTGAAATCCTGCAAAAGCACGCGCGCCGGACGGAAGCTGATCTCTTTGATGGGCGCCCCGATTTTCCACTCCGAAACATATTCGATATCGCTGCGCGTCACCGTTTCACCGTCTTCAAAGCGCAGCAGGTTCTCGAGCAGTATACGGATCGAGTAAGGAATGCGGGTGATGTTATATCCCGCGTCTTTCAGTGCTTCCAGGGAGTAGATCCGGTACTCGCGGTCACCGACCAGAAGCGTCGTGGCCGCTCCGAAGCTGTTTGAATGCATTTATTTCATCGTAGCTTAGTGGCTGCCAGACTGACTGTGATGCCTTGACATCAAAAGAGCGCCAACGTATGATGTCTATATGCGTACTACCCTAACGATCGAAAATTCAATTGCCCGGCAGATTAAATCAAGAATGGCTGTCAGTAAGCTTAGCCTGAAAGAGGTGATCAACGAGACACTGGCGAGAGGTCTGCAGGCATCCAAGAATTCCAAAGACGATACGGTTTTCAAGTTCAAAGTAGAGCCGCACGCTTGTGGATTCAAGGCTGGAGTGGATCAGGATAAGATAAATCAACTTATAGATGAACTTGACGCAGAGGCGACCGCGAGTAAGCTCTCGCGATGATCATTCCCGACGTAAGCATCCTGATTCACGCTTACAATTCTGAATCATCACGGCACCCGGCGGCCCGCGAATGGTGGGAGCGCACCTTGACCCTGTCCCGCCCGGTGGGTCTGCCGTGGGTGACGATGCTGGGTTTTCTTCGTATAATGACGCACCGCAGTATCTTGCAAAATCCCATGTATCCCGTTGACGCGATCCGCCGGATTCGCACTTGGCTGGCATCCCCTCGCGTTCAGATCATTGCGCCCGGAGAGACGCACGATCAGATTCTCTTCGGCCTTTTGGAGAAGCTGGGGACGGCCGGTAATCTCACTACCGACGCTCATCTAGCGGCTCTTGCTATTGAGTTCCAAGCCGAGTTGGCTTCAACCGATACAGATTTCGATCGCTTTCCAGGGCTGCGCTGGTTCAACCCCGCCCGGTAGCAGAGCAGCTCACTGCATGTTGTACTGAAATGCGAACTGCAGGCGGATCTGCTGGCCCGGGAATTCCTTCGGAAGCGGCGGAAACGGGACGGACGCACTGATCCCTGCCACGGCCGCGCGGTCCAGTGATTCGGCACCGGAGGGCACTGCGATCACCAATTTCGGCACCCCGCCGCTGCGATCAATCGCGAACTGAAGCGTCACTTTCCCACGCCGTCCCAATCTCACGCTTTCCGGAATGACGGCGAACCAGTTCCGGCGAACCGTCGCGAGTATCCGGATCAGGTACGGTTTGAAGTCCACACCCATCGGATCGCTCAAGAGTTGGAGCGAACTGGCCGTCTTGCCAGGTGAAGAAGGGTGGCGTAACTGATCGCCCAGGCTAGGAGTCTGGTCGGCATCGCCCACCATGATCCCTCCTCCGTTGCCACCACCTCCCCGCGCGATGCTGTGTACCGCGTCCTCCACGCTGGCTTTCGGGACAGGTATTTTCACCATCCCTCCCCTCTCCGCGGCGGCTCCGCTTTGTCCCGGTGTCTCTAATGCCAGCCTGGGCTGTTCTACCGGCTGAATTTGTGGGGGCGGTGGTTGCACGGCTGGGGATGGTGGCAAAACTTGCGGCGGCTTGAGAGATGCTTCAATCCGTGGAGGGTCTGCTAGCTGAACAGGCGCGGGCTTGGGAACGGGTTGGACGGGAGCCGGTGGCGGCGATTTGAACAGCTTCTGGGAGGGTTGCGGCGGAGTGGGAATGCGCTGGGCGATCTGCTTCTCGGGAAGCAGGTTTTCAAGCTTGACTTCTTTTGCCACTTTGCGTGGATTGGGCTCTTTCTGCGTCAAAGGAGTTAAGGGCGCAATCAGCGGCGTCACGGTCTTATGTACTTTGGTGATCTCGAGGGGTGGCTCCGGCGTGCTGGTATCCAGGCTGGCTAAAACAGCCAGAATAAACACATGAGCGGCGACGGAGCCTAGCAGGGCACGCAACACGCGGGTGGAAACGTCGGGAGCGCGCCATTCCAGCAACAGATTCGGGCCTGTGTCGACCTGCTTTGTCATTGCGGCCTGATCCACATCGGAGTGATATGAAGACGTTGGGTCAGCGACCGAAGTTGCTATGGAAGGGATTTCAAGCGTTGGGAGACGAGCCTTGTATGCTCTTCAATCTTATCAAGGATATCGAGAGCGGTATCCAGTGCACGCAGTCCGTCGCGTCCGGAAACGCGCGGACGCTGCCGCGTAACCACCGAATCCAGGAAGCTTTCAACCTCCAGCCGTAATGGCTCCTGGTTCTCCACCGGGAGGTTTTCGAAGCCGATTCGTTGTTGCTCGGAGACGGTGAACACAGCGGCTTGTTGCCGCTCATAATCGAGCGAAACGTACTGATGCGGCTGAAACAGCCGGAGCTTGCGGACGCGCTCGGTCGAGACGCGGCTGGCAGTTAAGTTGGCTACGCAGCCGCCTGGAAACGCAAGGCGTACGTTGGCAATGTCGACTTTCTCCGAAAGCAGGATCAGACCGGCCGCACGAACCTCTGAAGGGATCTCACCTACCAGGTCCAATATGATGTCCAGGTCATGGATCATCAAGTCCAGCACGACATCCACATCCAGGCTGCGGGGACTGAACAGGCTCAGCCGGTGCACTTCAAAAAATAGCGGGATTGTGACGATCTTTTTGAGCGCGGATACACCTGGATTAAAACGCTCCAGATGCCCGATCTGGAGCACGCGCCCGTGCCGTTCGGCGGTGTCCACCAGTCGCTGCGCGGACGCGTGATCGGCGGCAATCGGCTTCTCAATTAAGAGATCGATCCCATTTTCGAGCAGTGTGCAGCCAATCTCAGCGTGAGCGGATGTGGGCGCGGCCACTATGGCGGCATCCACCAGTCCGGATAATTGCCGTGCCTCCATGACGGGAGCGCACCCAAATTCGACTGCCGCCGCCTGAGCGCGTTCGTGATTTGTGTCCACCACGGCGGTAAGTTCCGCGTTCGGCAACTGCTTCAATACGCGCAGGTGATGCCGCCCAAAAGATCCCGCCCCGACCACGGCAACTCGCGGCCTGTGCTGCTGCGCCAATGTCACTCTTCCTCCGGCTGGTGCCCAACAATACAGATATCCGCCTCATTTGCCTGGGCGATCATCTCCTCTTTGTCCAGCAGCAACGTGCGGCCTGCATCCACGGCAAGCAGAGTGGTGCCTGTCGCCCGCATCGCGGCAATGGTGCCGGTACCGGCCACCGGAACATCGAACAACAGGTGCTCGCGCCGGCGCGATGCCTTGATCAACCGGAGCGGCTTCCCGTTCACCAGAGCAGCCGCGCGCTGCAGCATCGCGTCCGTCCCCTCCATGGCTTCAATGGCGACGCAGGCGCGTTCGGAAACTGCGACGCTCTGCCCTACATCGATGGCCGAGAGTGCGTTTGCAACCCGGCGCCCGTAGCGGGTGTCTTTCACTTCATCGCTCGACGGCCCGCGCCTGGTCAGAACACCACTGCCTGCCAGCAGCGGCTTCAGCAAAGCGGTTGAATCCACCAGCCGGATGCCTTCGTCTTGGAGCACGCGCGCGACACCTCCGATCAATGCTTCTGTGTTCTTCTCTTTCAGGGATGCCAGTAGCTTGAACAACCGCCAGTCCGGGCGGAGCGAAGAAAATATACTGACGTGCTTCACCTGTCCTGCCATCAGGAGTTGATCCAGCCGCTCCTGCTTCAGGATTTCAATCAGGCGGCTTAGCTCTCCGATGGTAATCCAGTAACATTTCTGTGCCAGCGCTTCAATATCTGCGGAAGCCTCGTCGCGGATGGCGATCACCACCACCTCATGCTGGAGCTTGCGGGCTGTTTCCAGCGCAAGCAGGGGAAAGCGCCCGTTTCCGGCCAGTAGACCGTATCGCTCGCTCATCTTACTTGTGAAATCCCCGTTCCGAGGAACCCAGGAATGCAAGCAGCTCTTCCAATTCCGGAGTGATCTTTATCTCCGTGCGAATGCGTTCGATGGCCTGCGTAGTATTCAAGCCGGCCTTGGCTAAGAGCCGCAACGCTTTGTGCAGCGGCTCAATCGCATCTGAACTGAAACCACGGCGCTCCAGGCCGATTCTGTTAGCGCCGAATACCTTCACCTCGCGCGGACTCACGGTCATCGAGAACGGCAGCACGTCCTGAGTGATCACGCTATAGCCACCGATCATGGCGTGCCGCCCCACCCGGCAAAATTGGTGAACTCCGCTAAAGGCTCCAATCACCGCCCAATCGCCTACCGTGACATGGCCAGCGAAAGTGACCCCGTTTGCCAGCACTGTTTTATTGCCGATCCGGACATCGTGAGCGACGTGAACATAGGCCATCAGCAAATTGTCGTCGCCAATGTGAGTGAGCAGTCCGCCGCCTTGGGTGCCGCGCTGAACCGTCACAAATTCTCGAATCGTGTTCCGGTCGCCTATTCGGGTCTCGGAGCGCTCACCCTGGTATTTGAGATCCTGCGGGGCGGCGCCGATCGAAGAAAACGGATAGAAAAGATTGTCCCGGCCGACGGACATGGGTCCTTCGAGATAAATGTGCGCCATCAGGCGCGTGCCGGACCCGATCTCCACTTCTGGTCCAATGATGCAATAAGGGCCGATGTCGGCAGACTCGGCAATCTTCGCGGAAGGATCGATGATGGCAGCCGGGTGAATCGGCATGTCGAAGCCTCAGGAGGAAGCTTCCGCCTTATCCGCCAATTTGCACATCACTTGAGCCTCGGCCACCACCACACCGTCCACGGTCGCTTGCCCGAACATCTTGGCAACCGTAGCTTTACGCTTGGCCACTTTCATTTCAATGCGCAGTTGATTGCCCGGTACGACGGGACGACGGAACTTGGCTTCGTCGATCGACATCAGCAAAACCAGCTTCTTCTTACGGTCCGGAATTTGATTCAGAACCAGAATGCCAGCGACCTGCGCCATGGCCTCGACAATCAACACCCCCGGCATGACGGGAAAATCCGGGAAATGGCCCGCAAAGAACGGCTCGTTCGCGGTAACATTCTTGATGCCCACGATCCGGTCCGCTTCCAGTTCGACCACTGCATCCACCAGCAGCATCGGGTAACGGTGGGGCAGGATCTCGCGGATCGCGTGAATATCCAGAATGGGCATGGGAACTGGTTATTATAGCCTGGAGTGGATGGTGCCAATTCTACCCTGGGTGCAAGCCAAGCAGTCCACAATCATCGAGACGATCCGGGAGTTCGTCGAGTGTGAGTCGCCGAGCGACGATCCGGCTGCGGTAAATCGCTTCGTGGATCTCGTCGCGAGCAAAGTGGCCGGGTCGGCTAAAGTGCGTACTTTGCCGGGTGGGCGCTTTGGGCGGCATCTCCGCTGCGAATTCGATTTACAGGGCCGGCCCAAAGACGGCCGGATTCTTGCGCTGGGCCACTCCGACACAGTGTGGGGCTTGGGTACTCTGGCCGGCATGCCATTTCGTCAGGCCAAAGGACGTCTATGGGGGCCGGGAGTCCTGGATATGAAGTCGGGGATCACATTTTTCATCTTCGCGATGAATGCCCTCCGCGAGTTGGATATCCCCGTTCGTAGAAAGGTGCTCTTGCAGTTAAATTCGGATGAGGAGGTGGGCAGCAATTCCTCGCGTCCTTTGACAGAGGACGCTGCCCGGCGCAGCGCCGCCGTGCTGGTGCTCGAACCGGGTACCGGCATGGGGGGCAGATTGAAGACCTCGCGCAAGGGAGTGGGCGCTTACAACATTACGGTGAAGGGCAAGGCGTCGCACGCTGGCGTAGACTTTGAAGCTGGGGCGAGCGCCATCCTGGAATTGGCCCGTCAGCTACAGCGCATCGCGGATTTCACAAATCTGGCGCGAGGCATTACTGTCAACCCGGGTGTAATTTCAGGAGGAACCCGGAGCAACGTTGTGGCCGCGGAAGCGCGTGCTGAAGTGGACATACGTATCGCTCGCGCCCGGGATGAGGCCTCCCTCGACCGGAAATTCCATGGCTTGCGAGCTATCGACAAGCGCTGCACAGTGGCTGTTGACGGCGGCTTAAACCGTCCCCCCATGGAGCGAACACCGGGAATCCG
>JBBSHP010000119.1:0-9097 GCA_038232555.1 Bryobacterales bacterium | reverse complement strand
TGATATCGCCTGAAGGAGCGGCCGCAAGATAGTAATCGATAGCCGCTCCCGCTCTGGGATATTGAGGCCCGGATCCGGGACGTCCGAACCCACCCCGCACGGGCGTCCGGATCGCCTCGCGCGGTGCAAACAAATACTGGGCTGACGACGCCATCTTCTCGCTGAGCTGATGTAACGGCGAGAGGTCGTCCAGAATCCAGAACGAACGTCCCTGCGTCGAGAGCACCAGATCTTTGTGAGTGAGTTTGATGTCGGTGACAGGAGTGACCGGCAGGTTCAACTGAAACGGCTGCCAGCGCGAGCCATTGTCGAATGAGACGTACATCCCGAACTCAGTGCCGGCATACAGCAGCCCGGCACGATCCGGATCCTCGCGCACCACGCGGGTCGGCTCATCCGGTGCGATCCCGTTGGCCCCATCTGTGAGCCGCGTCCAGGTCTTGCCGAAATCGTCGGTGCGATAGAGATAGGGCGCGAAGTCCCCCAGCAAAAAACGATAGATAGCCACATAGGCCGTCGCAGCCCGATGCGGACTGGGCTCGATATTTTGCACGCGTCCACCAACAGCCAGGCCCTTAGGAGTGACGTTCGCCCAAGTTTTACCGCCATCGCGGGTGACATGTACCAGACCGTCGTTCGAGCCGGTCCAGATTACGCCGCGCTGTACGCGGGATTCCCGAATCGAATAAAGCGTGCTGTAAACTTCTTCGCCTGTGGCATCGCGCCTTATGGGTTCGCCGCTGGCGTCCTGGGTGCCCGGCGGATGGGCCGTAAGATCGGGACTGATCACCTGCCAGCTTACGCCGCCATCGCGAGTGCGGTGCACCAATTGCGAACCGTAATAGACCACGTGCGGCTCGTGAGGCGACACCTCCATGGGCGACACCCGCTGAAATCGGTAGATCAAATCACCGCCCGAATTTCCATACAGGGACTGGGCGCCGATCCAGTAACGAGCCTCATTGCTGGTGGTCATATCCTGCCGGCTGAACTGACCCTTGCAACTCCCGTACACGATGTCCGGGTTGGTTCGATCGGGGATAATGGGTCCGGTCTCGCAGCCTGGACCCACCCGGAAATCCTGCCCATTGCCCAAAGCAAGCGAGGGTACGATCACGGTCGTGTTGTCCTGCTGCGCCCCGTAAATCCGGTACGGGTATTGGTTGTCGACAGCCACCTGATAGATCTCGGCAGTAGGCTGATTGGCCTGGGTGCTCCAGGTGCGTCCCTCATCCAGGGAGATGTTGGCGCCGCCGTCGTTGCCCTGGATCATGTACTGCGAATTTTTCGGATTGATCCATACATCGTGGTTGTCGCCGTGGGGAACAGGCGAGGAGCGAAATGTTTTGCCCCCATCCATGCTCCTGTACCAGCCCTCATTACCGATGTAAAGGATATCGGCGTTGTTCGGATCTACGCCCAGAGTGTCGTAATAAAACGGCCGCGTGATCAGAGCTGCGGACTTATTTACCAGCGCCCAGCTTGCGCCTGTGTCGTCGGACCGGTACAAGCCGGACCCGGGCTTGGCCTCGATAAGTGCATAGATCCGGGCCGGATTCGCAGCGGAAATAGCCACGTTGCTTCGTCCGATTAGCTCATTCGGCAACCCGCCCCCCAGCTTGGTCCAGTTGTCTCCGCTATCGGTGCTCTTGTAAATGCCGCCCTCGCGCGCTCCGCTGATGATGGTCCACGGCTTCCGTTGCCCGTGCCACATGCAAGCGAAAATCACATTCGGATTACCGGGCTGGAGTTCCAGATCGGCGGCGCCGGCCCCATCCGAAACGAACAAAATCTGTTTCCAGCTGGTGCCTCCGTCATTGCTGCGGTACACCCCCCGCTCCTTGTTCGGCACAAAGGGATTGCCACTGGCCGCCACATACACAATGTCGGGATCGGCAGGGTGCACGCGAACCGTCGCAATCTGGCCCACGTTCCTCAAGCCCATGAACTTCCAGGTGCTGCCCGCATCGGTCGATTTGTAAATACCGCGTCCGATGGATACATTGCTGCGAATTTTGGAGGAGCCGGTCCCGGCATAGACAATGTTCGGGTTCGAGAGCGAGACCTCAACCGCGCCCATGGAGGCTACGCTAAGAAAGCCGTCGGTGACGTTCAGCCAGGAGTGGCCTGCATCGGTGGTCTTCCAAACTCCACCGCCTGTAGCGCCCATATAAAAGGTGTACGGCTGGGAGGCGACACCTGTGACCGTGGTGACCCGGCCCCCGCGATATGGCCCGATCATGCGGTATCGAAGCCCGGACCACAGCGCCGGACGATAGGTCTCGGCCATGCCTGCGATTTGAAAAAGCGCCAGCATGATCAGAGCGGGCCAGGCACTGGCATGAGTCGGTCTTCGGTTGAGTATCATCGCGATTTTCCAGTGTGCCAGTTTCATGCGCGCGGGGCCTCGCGCTGCAAACCAGTTGGCTGCAAAATCCGGCTACACCTTTCACCACGCGGGAACAGCGGGTACCGACGCACGTTCCCGGTATTACCGTCCGAAGGCGTTACCGCGCTGTTTTAATCTCCATGGACGACCTGAGGTACACGCAACGATATGCGGTCTCTGTACTACGCGGTAGCGCGTTTACGTCTTTAGGATATGGTCAAGTTCCCGATGTCGTTATTCACCGGGATTTGCCGTTTGGAGGCATTCCGCGGGATGTTACCCGAACGCGTGAACCGCCTATTGGTAGTACCGGCGGTCTCGCCGCAGGTACGCCGGCATATCCAGATCGTTGATTGCCATTTGGGCAACCGGCTCTTCGACATGCTCCGGCTCGGGTTCCATCTCCGGCGCTGCCGCTACGGGAATTTCGTACGCCGGCTCAATGTATACGGGAGCTGGGGGCGGCGCTGGGGCTTGCACCACAACCTGCATTGGGATCTCCTCGTGGCTTTGCCTTCTTCTGATCTGCGGAAGGTTCTCGCGCTGGAAACCCGTGGCGATAACAGTGATCTTCACTTCGTCTTCCATCGTCTCGTTGAGCACCACGCCGAAGTTGATTTGCACGTCGTCGAATGCTGCGGCGCTTCGAATCAGCGAGCAGGCTTCGTTCACGTCATGCAAGCTCAGGCGGCTGGAGCCAGTGATGTTGATCAATACTCCGCGGGCGCCCTTCACTCCGCCTTCTTCCATTAATGGACATTCGATCGCTTTGCGGGCCGCATCGATGGAAGCCTTCTCGCCCCGCGCGGTGGCGGTGCCCATCATCGCGTAGCCCATCCCCAGCATGATCGCGCGCACGTCGGAGAAATCTCGATTGATCAAACCCGGCGTTGTGATGATATCGCTGATACCTTGCACAGCCTGCCGCAGGATGTCGTCCGCCAGGCGGAACGATTCGAAGAAGCTAGTGCCCTTGGGCACAAGCTCTAGTAGACGGTCGTTGGGGACGGAGATCACCGTGTCGGCTGTGCCGCCGATTTCCGCGAGTCCGCGCTCGGCCTGCTTCATGCGGCGCGGTCCTTCAAAGGCAAACGGCTTGGTGACTACAGCGACCGTGAGAGCATTCAGCTCCTTCGCAAGCGATGCCACCACGGGAGCCGCTCCAGTGCCCGTACCTCCACCCAGCCCCGCTGTCACGAACACCATGTCCGCACCTTCAAGCAGTTCAATGATGCGTTCGGTGTCTTCGAGCGCAGCTTGACGCCCCATGGACGGGTCCGAACCTGCGCCGAGTCCGTTCGTCACCTTTGCGCCGAGTTGCAGCTTGTTCGGCACAGGTGACGCTGTAAGGGCCTGGGCGTCCGTGTTCATGATGTGGAATTCAACACCGCCCAAGCCCTCGTTCATCATGCGCGCAACCGCGTTGGAACCTCCCCCGCCGACACCGATTACTTTAATCCTGGTGCCCTGCAGAGCTTCTTCCTGGATAGCAAATTTCAAAGCGTTCAAGCTACTACCTCCTTGATGTATCAGCGCCGGCCTGGCCGGCTAACGTAAAATCAGTCCAACCAAACCTGGTGCTTTGGGTTTCCATTCCCGCTTCGACTTCAAACGTCCGGAATACATCGACAGCCCGGCTGCCGCGGTCCAGGAAATGTTGTCGAGTTGTTCGGGCCAGTCCTCGATTCCAACCGGCAATCCGTTCCGGGTCTGGAAATTCAGCACCCGCTCGGCCATGTCGCACATCCCGTTCAGTTGGGCTCCGCCACCCGTAAGCACGATGCCTTCAAAGAGGCTCTGCTCCATTCCCGCCTTCACCAACTCGGCCCGGAGCATGAAGAAGAGCTGCTCGGCACGGGCCTCCAGGATGTCGTTCAACTGGCGGCGGGGCGCCTCCCGCGGGGGCCGGCCCTCTAGCGACGGCACCTCGATCAGGCTGTTATCGGCGGTCAGGCCTAAAATTGCGCAGCCGTATTCCCGCTTCAACCGTTCCGCGTCTTCGTAGCTAACTTTTAGTCCGAAAGCCACGTCGCGGGTGAAGTGATCCGCGCAGATAGGCATGCTCTTCGCGATCACCACCGCATCGCCGTCATAGACTACGAAGTCCGTCGAGTGCAGTCCTATGTCAACCAGCGCCACGCCCCGATTGCGATCTTCGGGAAGCACCGCGGCATACGCTGCCGCCATAGGCTCGAACACCGTTTCTTCCACACCGAAATGCGCTAGATGAACGGTGCGGATCAGAGTATCGTGCTCTTGAGACGAGACGGTCAGGATATGGACGTTCGCCTCCAGGCGCGAGCAGGCAGCGCCTTTTGGATTCCGAAAGCCGGCGCGGCCATCCACGGTGAAATCCTGTAGAAACACATGTAAGAGCGATTGATCGTTCTCCAGACGGACGCGGGCCGCCCGGTCTGCGGCATAGGCCAGGTCGTCGCCCGTCACCTCGCGCGGACGGCCAAACTCATAAATTCCGCGGTGATTCGCGCCATCTACGCTGCTCCCGCCGACTCCCAACACCAGAGAGTCGACAGCCACCTGTGCATCCGCCTCGGCTTGCTGAACGGCGGAGTGGATGCACGCCGAAACGGCCTGGGGGTCCGCAATACGGCCCTTAGCCCAGCCAATGGAATCGATCTCGCCTTTTCCCAGGAAGCGGATGCTGGCGTTTTCCACTAAGCAGATTACGCAGCGCGTGTGCGCACTGCCGGCATCCAGGCCAACCGCGTACTGCGGCTTAGCCGACATACGGGGGTCCCCCTATGGTTCGTCCCGGGGAGGGGAACAACTCACTCATCGTGTCCTCTTCGAGACCACTGTAATGATCCGGTCGTCCAGTCGCAGATCAAGCGCCCACACGTCGGAGATGCGCTTTTGGATATCGGCGTAATGATCCAGGAAATTCTGGAAACGTGCATGGAAATTGTGATCGCCCAACATAAGAAGAATGGCTTTCCGGTCAACTTTCAAGGTGACCTTCAGGTCGTCCAGATCGCCTACATCCACTTCTGAGATGCGATTCCGGGACGTGCCCAATTCATCCAACAGCCGCTGCATCCGGCGTATCCGCATGGCGCGCATAGAACGGCTATCGCCAGCCTGGATCCCTGTCACCACGGGAACGTTGAAGGCCGTGCGTGGCGGCGGCTCCAGCATGACACCCTCCTCATCAATCAGAGACCAGCGCGAAATGGCTTCAGACCGCGATTCAACGAAAGCCACGGGCCGGCGCTCCGTGATCTGTACTCTGATCTGATTCGGCCAGGTCCTCAAGATGGAAGCCTCTTTCACCCACGGTATCTGGAGCAGAGTCTTGTACCGGTCGGCGATTGGAAAAAGGTAAAGGCTGCGTCCCACATCCTTTTGGAAGACTCGATACACTTCTCTCCGCGATGCGAACTTGAGACCGCCTAACGACAGGGCCGGGCTTTCGTCGCCATATTCGGCTCCGGGGGTGAGCGTGAAGCGGGGGTCCCGGATCAGGAACCGCTCGATTTGCTGAGTGGCGTAAACAGCCGTGGCCAGCGCGATGATCAGGGAGGATAGTATCAGCGCCCGCCGCCAACCGGTCCCCGAGTTGGTGGAACGGTCCTGTTTCCTGGCCGTGATCATCGCACTGCCCTCAACCTTTCCAGCAAGCGCTCTCCCGCCTGCCAAACATTTCCGGCCCCCAGCGTCATCACCAGATCCCCTTCGCGAACGTTCGTTAGGACGTTTTCAATCGCTTGGTCGATGCTTCCGGCAAACTCCGCCGAGCGGTGACCCAGCGCTCGAATGCGTTCCGCCAACGCGCTGCCCGATACGCCTTCGATGGGCTCTTCGGAAGCCGCGTATATGTCGAGCACCTCGACCCGATCCGCCTGATGAAAACTCATGGCGAATTCATCCATCAGCGCCTGCGTGCGGCTGTAACGATGCGGTTGAAAGATGACATGAATGTGCTTGTAATCACATAAGCGAGCCGCGGCCAGCGTGGCGCGAATCTCAGTGGGATGGTGGCCGTAGTCGTCAATCACCGTGACGCCGCGCTCCTGGCCGCGCAGTTGGAACCGGCGCTCGACGCCGCTGAACTCCGCCAGAGCGTGCCGCATGGCGTCCAATCCGACTTCCAGCTCCAGGCCGACGGCTATGGCTGCGGTGGCGTTCAGAACGTTATGAAAACCAGGAACGCGAAGATGGAATTCGCCCAGATCGCGGCCACGCTGGTGCAGCCGGAAGTTGCTGTCAAAGTGACCGCATCCCGCGCCGCTCACCGCCAGGTCGGACTGCGGACTCATTCCATATGTGATCGTCCGCCGGTTGATCGCTGGCAGGATCTGCTGTACGTTTTCATCGTCCAGACACACGATTGCGGCGCCGTAAAAAGGAACTTTATTGATGAACTCGATGAAAGCTTTTCGGATCTCGTCTATGGATGTGTAGTGATCCAGGTGTTCCCGGTCGATGTTGGTGATCACAGCGAGGATGGGGCTCAGCTTCAAGAACGATCCGTCGCTCTCATCGGACTCCACCACCAGGAAGTTGCTGTGCCCCAGCCGCGCATTGGACCCGCCCATCGAAGCCACCTTTCCGCCCACCACTACAGTCGGGTCCAGACCAGCCTCGCTCATGAGAGCGGCCGTCATGGATGTTGTGGTTGTTTTACCGTGGCTGCCGGCGATCGCAATGCCATACTTCAAGCGCATCAATTCAGAAAGCAACTCGCCGCGCGGGATTACCGGGATGTTCAATCGGCGCGCTTCCAGCACTTCCGGATTGTGTTGGTCCACCGCTGAACTGACCACCAGGACCTTCGCGCCCGCGATGTGGGCGGCCGAGTGCCCCTCCTCAATCGCTGCGCCCAGCTTCGACAGGCGGTCCGTGGTGGGACTGAGCTTCAGGTCGGAGCCGCTAATCTGATAGCCCAGGTTCAGGAGCACCTCGGCGATGCCACTCATGCCGATTCCCCCGATACCGGTGAAATGCAGACGTTGTGGCTTAAAAAACATTTTTCTCTTGTATTGTTCCGGCTTTCCCGGCGTAAGTCAATGCCCTGAACATATATTTATTCATCGAGACGCACTTTGCTGGCCTCATCGCTGCGTGACTTGCGCCGCGCTCCCAGCGAAAGCGCGACAGCTCCGATTACACCCAGCAACGTAAGCGCCGCTCCCACATAAACCGACTTCGGCCGGTAGCGAAAGTCCACCTGATGCATTCCCTGTGACACCACCACGCCGCGAATGGCGCCGTCTACTTCGAAAATCCGCGCTGGCTGGTTATCCACTTTGACGTTCCACCCTGGGTAGAACGCGTCCGATAAAATTAACATTCCCTGGCACGCCATATTGGCGCGAATGGTTACGTGCTCTGCCCGATAGCTGACTGTCGAAACTTCGTCCGGCGTGCTGCACTGTGCCAGCGCTGGTATCTGCTCCAGGGAGAACGCCTTGCTATGCAGTTCCTGCAAGCGCGACGAAATTACCGCTAGCCCATCCCCGTTTGTTTTGGTGGGGATCACTTCATGCACGGCCCAGGCGCGGGGAAAGGCGGTAGGATTCTCGAACACTTTGATCCCGCTCGCTGCCGTAAAGCGATCGATGGAATCGGCGTAGGGCGGCTTGCTCCCTAATGAATAACGCACTCCGAAAAGCAAGCGGGACTGCCAGGTGTGCCACTCCGTGTTGCTCACCACGTTATTCGCAACGCTTGCTGTATTTGCGAAAATCACGTCAAAGTTGTGGTATTCACCCCAATTCGCTGATAGCGCGTCTGTGGTGGTCTCCACCCGGAAAGGTCCGGGTTGCTGGTGCAGGAAGTCGGCGATGTCGCCGTTACTCCACACTTTCTCGAGGTCGGCCATGCGGCTGGGATCGGACCGATCCGTCAGAGCGTATCCGGAGTTATTGCCGAGTTCGAGCAGCAAAAGCAGAATCAACAGAACGGAAGCCTGCTTTCCGCTTAGATTGCCGGTACGCCAGGCATACAGCAGAGCTGCCAGCAGCACTGTTACAAACGCGGTAAGGGCAACCCGGTCATCCGCTGCCCACTCCAGCTTATTCGCGAACAACGCGCCCAACAGCAAGGTAAATGTGAGCAGCCCAAAGCCGAGCAGGCCCGTTACGATCCGGGCGGCCCACGCCGAATTGCCAAAAGGCGCGAAATGGTCGAATCCAAAAGCGGCCAGCACTGCCGCGGCCACGCTGAACGCGATCACCGCCATCGAGGGAACCCGTGCCTTTTCAAGCATCGGCACCACCGCATAGAGAAAGCCCTGAAAAACGCTGTTGAAGCCCAGTGAATAGACCAGAGCACCGATACCGATCGCCGCAAACAACTTCACTACATGCTGCTTCCAGCACAATGCCACCCCAAGCAGAACCAGGCCGGCCGCCACAACTCCAATAAACGGGTCGGCGTTGCGGGTGAATGCCGGGAAAAGAATAGCGAGTAGCGCGATGTTACCCAGCGAGAATTTTTGATGCACTGAATACGGCACGGGTTGGTTCCACTGAATGGGGGCGCTTCCACTCACCCAGCGTTGTGCGAGATGCCCGTATTCCTCCGCCGGCAGGATTTGTAGAGCGCCAACCAGCGCCATGAAAACAGCCATCACGACGGCTAGCCGCAGTACGCCCCAGTGGATCCTGCCTGCGCGGCAGATGTAGTAGAGCCACACGCCAGCCACGGTCAAAGTTGTGAAAATGGGGACCTGGTGATGTCCGGATA
>JBBSHP010000118.1:0-9101 GCA_038232555.1 Bryobacterales bacterium | reverse complement strand
TGAGCGGCTCCTTACGGTAACTTCGAGTGAATCGCTATGGATCTTTCTGAGGGGACTCGGCTCGGACCCTACGAGATCGTCGCCAGAATCGGCGCCGGCGGCATGGGCGAAGTATATCGGGCCAAGGACACTCGCCTGGACCGTCCGGTCGCGATCAAGTTCCTCTATGCGCAGGTTGCCGATGAGAATGCGCGCCGCCGTTTTCAGCAGGAGGCGAAAACTGCTTCCTCCCTCAACCATCCCCACATTCTCACCGTGTTTGAAGCCGGCGAGTGGGAAGGCCGCCAATACCTGGTTTCCGAGTTCGTCGACGCAGGCACTTTGCGGGCTTGGGCCAGGGATGCCAAACCGTCGTGGCGGCAGGTGGTGGACATGCTCGTGGGAGTCGCCGACGGGCTAGCCTGCGCGCACTCGGCCGGCATCACCCATCGCGATGTGAAACCCGACAACATTCTAGTTTCTGGTAATGGCTACGCCAAGCTGGCCGATTTCGGTCTCGCCAAGCTCCAGGAACGATCGTCGTCTGAAGACGTTACACAGACCGTGCTGCCCAACCTCACTCGTCCCGGAGCCGTGCTGGGTACCATCGCCTACATGTCCCCGGAGCAGGCCTCCGGCGCGCCCCTCGACGGCCGGAGTGACATCTTTTCCTTCGGCATCGTGCTATATGAGCTGCTGGCCGGCCAGCGCCCGTTCAGCGGTCACACGGACCTGGAAACCTTGCAACGCGTCCTGCATGCTCCAGCCAAACCACTCCTGGAGGTCCGGCCCGATCTCCCCGTCGCACTGTGCATGTTAGTGGATAAGGCGCTTCAGAAGGACCCTGCTGAACGCTATCAAACCATGCCGGATTTGGTGGTGGATATGCGCCGGCTCACCCGTCAAATTGAAGAACGCACGGCCACCATTCCAGCGCGCGTGCCGCCCTGGTGGAAGTGGGTAGCGGCCGCCGCACTGATCTTAATGGTGCTGGGTGTTGCCGGATCGCTCATCTACTCCCGAATAAAACCTGGAGCCGCCCAGCCGCAAATCCGGTCGATTGCCGTCCTCCCCCTGCGAAATCTTTCGCGCGATCCCGATCAGGAGTTCTTCTCCGACGGAACTACGGAAGCTTTGATCTCCGGGCTCTCGCACATCCATGCACTGAAGGTGATCTCACGCACGTCGATCATGCGCTATAGGGACACTACCAAGCCAATCTTGGATATCGGAAAGGAACTGGGCGTGGACGCGATTGTGGAAGGGTCGGTACAGCGCGCTGGAACACGCGTTCGTATCACGGCCCAGTTAATTCGTGCTGCGACGGACGAGCATTTGTGGGCTCAGGAGTATGATCGCAACGTTACGGACCTGCTGGCCGTTCAGGGCGAAGTAGCACGAGCCATCGCGCAGGAGATCCGCGTTCAGGTCACCCCCGACGAACGCAATCGGCTGGCGAGTGCCCGCCCCCTCAACCCCGCTGCCCAGGATGCCTACTTGCTCGGACGCTATCATTCCTGGAAACTCAATGAACATGACTTGGAGCTAGCCGTCCAATACTTCGAGCGCGCTATTCAACTCGATCCAAACTTTGCCGCGGCGTACGCGGGCCTCTCTCGCGCCTGGCATGAGCGAGGAATATGGGGCACGGTAGGCTTTCGTGAAGCCGAGCCACCGTCACGGGCCGCAGCGTTAAAAGCCCTCCACCTCGATCCAAACCTTTCAGAAGCCCATACCCAGTTAGCAGATATTCAATCCGCTAACGATTGGAATTGGACCGGGGCCCAGCAGGAATTCGAACGAGCTCTCGAGCTAAACCCAAACAGTCTGGAGGGCCGTTTCTATTACGCTTCCTTCCTGATGGCCATGGGCCGGTTCCCCGGCGCGATTGCTGAAATTGAGCGCGCCGCCGCACTCGATCCGCTGTCCTCCCGAATCCAGTCCGCTTTCGGCAGAATCTTGTACCGGGCGCGGCATTACAAAGAAGCCATATCGCACCTACACCGCGCTATCGAACTGGATTCACAGAACTACGGCGCCTATTCACGTTTAGCTGACGTCTACATCGCGATGGGAAAACTGACTCAGGCACTGGATGCGCTCGAGCACTCGATGAAGTTACCTGGTGCGCTTACGGTTAAATCACCCGCACTAGGGCGTATTTACGCGCTCCTCGGACGCAAGAGCGACGCCGTCGCTACGTTGTCAGGCCCGCACCGGACCGGCGCTGGAGGCCCACAAAGTATTGCGCTCGTTTATTTCGCTCTGGGTGATAAAGATCGTGGCTTCGAGTGGCTCACTAAGGCCTTCGATGAGCATAATCTCGTCCTGTTTATCAAGTTCGATCCGGGCTTCGATAGCGTTCGGTCCGACCCGCGATTTCAGGAATTGGTCAACCGCCTGCACATCCCAGACCCGCACTGATTCAGCTACGGCTTCTGCTCCGGTTTATGTTCGGAATAAACACGATCGATCTTCGCCGCTAATACGAAATCGCTCTCGGTCAGCCCGTCCACCTTGTGGGTGTAAATCTGGACGTCCACCTTGCCCCACGACAAGCACACATCGGGATGGTGCCCTTCGGCCTCCGCGATCTCGCCAATATGATTTACTAGATGCAGAGCCTGGGCGAAATCCGGAAACACGAACGTCTTCGCCACGTGATGTTCTTCGACGATCTTCCAGTCGGGCACCTGCGCGGCCAAAGCGCCTAACGCCTCGCCATGCAATGCCGGCACGCCCCCCCGGCACGGAACACAATGCTGGTCTGCTAATTTATTCATCGGATTGCCCCCTCGGTATCCACCCAGATCTCTCCCTGTCTCACTTCCACAGGATAAACCCTGAGCGGCTTCAGTTGTCCGTCCAGCCCCGCCAACTCTGGCGGAAAAGCGCTTTGGGGATAGTGATTGGCCCCCGTCCTCACATCGTATTGGTAGTGGTGGTAAGGGCAGTCGATGTGGGGTCCCCGCAATGCCGCACCGTCCAGCGGATTCAGTTTATGAAGGCACAGGCCTGAAAGTGCATAAACAGTTCCCTGGTAATTCGCCAGCACCACTGGCCCGCTCTCCAAAGCGAAGTAAAGTGTCTGGCCCACCGGCACATCCTGCACGTGAGCAAGCTTCACAAACGGCACAATGGAAGCGGTCCTTTACCGCGAGTAGCTGGCGGCTGGCGACGCATGCGCGGCATCCCGCGTCGCTTCCACCCGAACTCCCTTCAACGCCAGCTTGATCGGTAGCACCGTCGCTCCCGCCAGTTCAATCGCCTCGCTGACCTTGCTTCGCGTACCGCGCTCTACCAGGAAAAAGACGCAGCCACCCCCGCCGGCGCCGCATACTTTGCCCCCCGATGCGCCCGCCCGCCGCGTCACCTCCACCAATTCATCAATCAGCGGCGTTGAAATGCCGGGGGCGTTCTTCTTCCGGTGCGCCCACTCTTCGCGCAGCAATCGCCCTACTTCCGTCCAGCTCTGTTTCTCCAGCGCCCGCCTCATCGCGATGGCGATCTCCGTGATGCGATCGAAGTTCCGGTGCACCTTCTTGTCGCCGTCGATGTAGGCCTTCACCACTTCCCAATTGTTGATCCCCGATTCGCGGGGAACGCCCGTATAAGCCAGCACGATGCGTTCGTTGAAATCGTCGGCATCCACCACGATCTCCGTGCGCCGGACTCCTGCCGGTCCAAGCTCAATCGCGCTCACCCCTCCGTACATGGCTGGATAGTAATCCTGCGCGCCGGTGGGCACGCGGATGATCTGCGCCTCGATGTTCTGCGCGATCTCCCTGAGTTTCTCAAGCTCGTGCCGCGTCCCGTTCAGACGGTTCAGCGCGCTCGCAATAGCAATAATCAGCGCGGACGACCCGGAAATCCCCGCGCCCGCCGGGGCTTCGGAATCCGTATCCACGGCCAGTCCACCCGTCACGCCAAAGTACCGCAGCACATACGCCGGCAAGGGCAGCTTCGGCTTCGGAGTAGCGCGCAGTTCCGCCAAAGACCCAAACGTCTCATCGCTGTTCAAGTCAACCGAGCGGAGCCGGATCTCAGCATCCTCGCGGGTCTCGATCACGCAGCTCGTATACCGGTTTACCGCAAAATTAACGGTTACCGCGCCGGGATGGTTCAGGTACAGCGGCCAGATATCCAGCGTCCCGCCCGCAAGATCGACGCGGCACGGCGCCTTGGAAGTAATGCGCATAGGAAAGCTTTACTATACCGTGAGCGCTTGGAACACCTCCTCGGCGTGCCCTTCTGGCTTCACTTTCGAAAAGATCTTGCGGATTCGTCCGTCCTTGCCGATCAGAAAAGTGGTTCGTTCAATTCCCATATACTTCTTGCCGTACATGCTTTTCTCTTTCCACACCCCGTACGCTTCCGCCGTCGCGTGCTCTAGGTCGGCGAGCAGCGTGAAGGGCAGGTCGAATTTTGTCTTGAACTTGGATTGCGCCCCGGACTTGTCTGGCGACACCCCCACAATCACCGTATCCTGCGCCGTAAACTTCGCGCTGTTGTCCCGGAATTCGCAGGATTCCTTGGTGCAGCCCGGCGTGTCCGCCTTCGGGTAGAAGTACAGCACCACGTTCTTACCCTTGAGCTGTTCAAGCTGAAAGTCGTGCCCTTGATCGTCCACCAGTTGGATGTCAGGCGCGACATCTCCCTCTTGTAGCGTTTGGTCGTCCGTCATCATATTCCCCTCTCCTTAAGTACTCTCGCGGTGTGCTTCGGCAAGTCGGTCTCAGTACGCAATCGATCCAGATCGGCCGCGCTATCCACATCCCACCAGGGCAGCCCCAGCTCGACGCTAAGTCCGCTCGCCTGCGTTGCCGCCACGGTCTGCTGCAGAGCCAGGGGTCCCGACCATTCCACCCGGTCGAACATGCGCGCGTTCACTTTGCGGCAACTCACCGCATAGAACCCGCCATCTTCCGCGGGACCCAGCGCTACATCGCTTTCCGAGCGCAGCAAGCCTTCCAGATGGGCCAGCGGCACCGTAGGGGCGTCGGTTCCTGCGATCATAGCGCTGGTCCGGCCCTCCGTCAGCGCCACCCCTGTGGCTTGAAGCATCTTTAATCCTAAATCTCCTTCACCTTGCAATCTTTGAGGTACCTTGGCAGAGGCCCAAACATCGGTCTCGAGGTCCGTATGCAGTTCCAGATCGACTCCCGTAAGTGCTTGCAAGCGCTCAATGAAATCCCATACAAAAGCCGTATGCAGCGCAGCCGCCGAGACCGGGGAAAGCCGGGGAATCAGCCTTGTTTTGACACGGCCCGGCACCGGCGCTTTCGCAAAAAGAATGATGACGGGCCGCATGGGGAAATTGTAAACTAGGGTCATGCGGAAATGGGTTGTCCTTTCAAGCACAGCGGCAATACTGGCAGCGTGGCCTGTTGCTGCAGCGGATAAAGCAGGCGACGTCGCCAAGGGTAAAGAGGTTTTTGAGCAGTGCAGCGTCTGCCACAACGTCGATAACGACGAGAAAAAGATCGGTCCGTCTCTCAAGGGCCTTTATAAGCACGACAAGCTCAAGAACGGCAAAAAGGTCACCGACGCCACGGTGCTCGCCATCATCAATACCGGAGGCGGTGGCATGCCGGCCTACTCCGATACCTTGTCCGACCAGGAAAAGACCGACGTAATCGCATACCTGAAGACTCTCTAAGATAGACGGGCGCCATAGCGCGGTATCTAGCAAAGCGGGTCATGCTAAAGTAGCAGCAGACCCGCCACTAAACGTCCCCATCGTCTAGCCCGGCCTAGGACACCGCCCTTTCACGGCGATAACAGGGGTTCGAATCCCCTTGGGGACGCCAGACCAATTTTGCTACGTGGACTGGCTTCGCCGGTTTAAGATGTTCATAAACCTATTAATCTGCTGCAAACAGTGTCTCGTGAAAAAGCGCATTATAACGTCCTCCGGAGTCCGTGGCGGGGCTTAGAGGGCAGGCACAGAGTTTGCTAAATCCTTAGGACGAGATACCCAACACTCAGTATTGGAACGGGCGCTGGAATTGAGTACGCTCACAAGAGGAGTATCCAAAGGAGAACCAATGATGAAGAAGATAATGTTTGTTGCGTCGCTGATTTCGGCGGCTGCCGTAGCTGAAACACTTACTGGAACCGTTTCTGACGAGAAGTGCGCGGCTAAGCACACCGCAGCAACAGCTAAGGACAAAAGTTGCGTCGAGACATGCGTCAAGGGGGGAGCAGCAATGGTCATTGTAAGTGGAGACAAGGTCTACAAACTTGCGGCCGATTCTCAAGACAAAGTGAACACCCATCTTGGTGAAAAAGTAACCGTCAATGGTAAGGTCGAGGGTGATACGATCACCATCGACACCGTTGAAACCGCAGTAAGCTAATCGCTTTTGCCGGGTCGTTCGCGCCCAGGAAGCGAAACCGTTAGACCACCCGGAAGACTTTCATCACTTCATCGCCCAGGTGATTGATCACCTTACGGCGATGCGGCCGACACGGGTTTGTCGAACGGCCGGGACGTGTCGCTGTTCAAAGTGGCCCAGGCTTCTTCATTGATCTCGGCTTTGAGCGTGGTCTTGAGCGACTTGTACGGGTCGTTTGCGCCCAGGAAGTAGGCGTGGCGGACGAAGAAGCTTTCTTCGTTGGAGTCGGTGTCGACGAGTTGATCGACCCGCAAACCAATTCTCCTGAAGCCTTTGGCTTCGCCGAAATGATCCTGGAGAACCTGAAAACGGCTGGCGTCCAGCATGGTCTGCCAGGCGATAAGCATCGCCATCACCGTGGTCTTCCCTGCCCCGGTGGCCAGCTTGAGCGCGAGACGCATCAGATCGGGATTCGCTTCGCGGTTCGCATTGGCCAGGTGCTCGAGAAAGCGCTTGCCGGACTTGTCTGCATGGGGCGCAACCTCAGTCAACCGGATGGCGTTACGCGGCTTCGGGATCGGGCTGATAAATTCGGCCGGGCGCCGGGTTTCAATGATGGCCTGGGTCGGCTGACCATGCTCGTCCAGTTCCCAGTGGCGAGCGGGGAGTGCGTAAGGAGAGTTAAGAATCGGGTGCTTGAAGAATTGATCGGACTCGGGCGGCACTTGCGTCAAGGTAGCACTTCCTTTGTCCCTTCGCATCACCACGCCAACGCATAGCTCACATAAAAATGGATCTCAAAATCCTATATTCTTTGTCCTATGACGAATTTGCCCCAAGTGACTGACACCAAACTCATCAACACCTGAGAAATCGCGGCTGGACAGCCAGAAAATGAAAGTACCGGAAGTTCAATTACTACCTCTGCCAATATCGCTCAACCACTTGGTTCAAAAGACGTCACACGAATTCAGGTTGCGCGAGCTTCGGCTTTGCCGCCAGGAAACCTACAGTTTTCCCCGTAGAAACAAGATTTCGGCGGTCGCAGTCACACGTACAGATCGACCAAATTTCAAATGATCAGCTCTACAAACACCGAATTTCATTCCGGCCCTTGGGGGCAATCCGGAACACAGCCTGAATCTGAAAACACCTTCCAGTCCGCCCATGCATTTTTCGACCGACCACCGCTGACGATCAGTGGCCCACGGTGCCCTAAGTGCGGGGCAGTTTCGCTGAGATGCCGTCGCACCGGAGTTGCTGACGCGCTACTTTCAGTCCTCAATATCAAGCCTTTTGTATGTACTAGATGGAGCCATCGTTTCCGCCAGCGCGCCACTTGACAACCCAGACACTCCATCTCGTGCTTCGGCCACTCGCGGCCAGAGGTCACTGCCGTTACGTAAATTTCGCGTTCACAAAATCCGGAATTTATCTTCTCCCATCCTTTCATCGCTTTCCAGCCCTACTCTGCACTAGCCCGCACGCCTCGGATCTATCCTCGTTCCAGATAGTCACACTTTGAGATCACCCGGAACCAGGTAAAACATCCATGCAAAAACTCATCCTCGCTTACAAGAATTTTGCCGCCAGCAAGCTGATCAGTCATATCGGCTTGGGCGTGTCGGCTATGAATACCGCCAAGGTCCTCCAGAGACGCGGCTTCCACGCGGAGGTCTGGCCTATTGTCAACGCACAAGACTTGGCTGCTAAGCTCTCGGCGCAGCCGGCCAGCCACGTGGTCGTCTCCGCGCCCTGGATTCCCACGGGGGAATACCAGCGTCTGGTCACGCAGTTTCCTGAAACGCAGTTTGCCGTCAATTGTCATTCCAACGTTGGCTTCCTCCAAGCCGATACCAACGGCATCAAGCTGGTTCGTCAAGCCATGGAGCTGGAGCTGGGCGTTTCCAGTTTTCATCTCGCCGGCAACAGTGATAAGTTCTGCAGGTGGGTACGCAGCGCCTTTGCATCGCCCTGTGCTTATCTGCCAAATCTGTACTACCTCGATCCCGTCGCCTTGCCGCACCGCCCCGTCTATTGCGGTGGAACTCTGCGGATCGGTGCCTTCGGAGCCACCCGTCCTTTGAAGAATTTCATGAGCGCGGCCGGAGCGGCGCTCGATATCTGCCGCACCTTGAAAGTCAAATTGGACCTGTGGATTTCATCCGGCCGCATCGAAGGTGGCGACCGGTACGCGCGCCCGCTCCACGCCATGTTGGACCGAGTGCCCGGCGTTCGCATTATCGAGAACGGCTGGGAATCCTGGCCAAACTTTCGCAAAACCGTGGGTCACATGCACCTGCTGATCCAGCCCAGCTATACCGAATCCTTCAACATGGTGACTGCGGACGGCGTTGCCGAAGGCGTCCCCTCGGTCGTGTCGGAAGCTATCGCCTGGGCCCCGGCGCACTGGAAAGCGATGAATGATGACGTGCTCGATATCGCCCGCGTGGGCCGCCACCTGTTAACCGATCTGCATGCTTCGCGCGATGGATGGCACGCGCTGGCGCACCATAATGAGGACGGGCTCAACCACTGGTGCGAGTTCCTTCAGTGAGCGCGGACGGCATTTCGGCAAAATGCCGTCCGCATAACCCCCAAATCAGGCTATCGGGTTCTATAAAACAACAACTTGCCGGCCAAACACGCCCTCAATGAACTTCGCGCAAATGCCGTCCGCAGGAGTTACAACACCTTACCGAGCCACGACGGCGAGGGAGTGGGACTGCCTGCTAAACAATCAACATGCAGTCCCCATAACTATAGAATCGATAACCGCTCTCC
>JBBSHP010000117.1:0-9101 GCA_038232555.1 Bryobacterales bacterium | reverse complement strand
CTTCCTGCGCGACCACATGCCGACCGAGCAGGGTTGCAGTCCCCACACGTGCGAGACCTACGGCTATGCCTTTCGACTCTTGTTCATCTTTGCCAGTCAGCGGCTTGGGATCAAGCCCTCTCAAATCTGTGTCGAGCAGATCGATGCAACGATGATTCTCGACTTTCTCGCTGACCTCGAGCAACAACGCGGCAATTGCGCAGCCACGCGCAACGGACGACTCGCCGCAGTCAAAGCCTTCATCCAGTACGTCGAGTTCCGCGTACCCTCCGCCCTGGCACAGGCGCAGCAGATTCACGCCATCCCCGCCAAACGGCATGACCAGGCGCTGGTACGCCATCTCACGACCGACGAGATTCGCGCCATTCTCAATGCGCCAAATGTCACAAAGCGCCTCGGAATCCGCGATCGTGCCATGCTGCATCTCTGCTACGCGGGAGGGCTGCGCGTCTCGGAACTGGTTGGGCTCCCGCTGGAAAACTTGTCCCTCCAGCGAACTCCGAGCATTAGAGTTCTCGGCAAGGGCAGGAAGGAACGATGCCTTCCGCTCTGGAAAGAAACTGCAGTCGACCTCCGTGCCTGGCTGGTGGTTCGGGGTGCGGTCCCCGTCCCCGAATTGTTCGTAAACGCCGTGGGGGCTACAATGACGCGGGCAGGCTTCGAGTACATCTCGATAAACACGTCTGCGCTGCAAGTAAGAGTTGCTCGTCATTGAGTGAACGTTCCGTGTCGCCCCATCAGCTTCGACACAGCTGCGCCCTCACCATACTCAAAGCGACTCGGGACATTCGCAAGGTGGCACTGTGGCTCGGCCACGCTGATATCCGCACAACCGAAATCTACCTGCGTGTCGATCCATCCGAGAAGTTGGAGGCCGTGGAGGCGGTATTGCCACTGGCCTTGCGTCGCGGGCGATTCAAAGCTCCAGACGCGCTGATTGCCTCGCTGTTCGAACCGGGATAATGCGGAGTCCTGACTCACTGGAATGCAGGCCACACCGCTGTCTCAGCGCTGTGGCTTTGCATTATCCCGCACTCCGCATTATCGGCGTATTGCGGTGCTCCGCAATACGCCGAGTTCGAACGCGAAATCCTGCGCGAGCGTGTGCGGGCTGGACTGGCCCATGCCCGCCACCAAGGCAAGCGCCTGGGCCGCCCACCGCTCGAAGACCAGAAATCAGTCGAAGCCCGCAAACTATTCCGGCAGCGTGTCAGCAAATCCGAAATCGCCCGGCGATTACAAATCAGCCGCACTTCCGTGCGCCGTATACTGGCAGCGAAGCGATGAAGAAACCGGCTAAAGACCCGATTCGGGAAGATCGGATACACGACGAAGCTATCGTCGATGCTTATGGTCCGGAAGAACAGGCCATGGGTTGGTATTACTACCTGGAAAACAAAATTCAGTTCCCTTTTCCGGCCCGTTGCATCGTCTCCAAAACGGTTTCTCCACTCAAAAAAGGAGAGACCGTCGAAGTGCGCCGCCTCGCACCGGAAGATGACTGCAACACCGATATGCTGGTGTTGATCCGATGGCAGGGCCGAAAACTGGCAGTACCTCTTTCCCAACTGGCCGCGATTGATCCCGATGAATCCACCGAGCAAGCCATCGCCGACTGGCATTACTGGGTTTCGCAAGGCTACCTCTTCTAAATTAACCCGGTTTACGCAGCCTTACCGAAAGGACACAGTGCTCCATCGGCCAGACTAGGGGGGCCGTTCGGAACCTCGTGATCACCAGTTGCTCGTCGTCGATTTCTGTTGGCCTCGCCCGACCATAATCCGCGTTCTTGCTTATCGTTCTGCGATGCGACGACAAAGCCAAACCGCGCCGTTATCATTTGCACCGCTTATCGCGCGGAATTCAACTGCATCTTCATCTGGCCAATATGGAACGAGTATGTCATGTTGGGAGGAACCGCCTGCCCGGACATCGTGAACCAGAACGAGTCTTTTCCCAAACCCTTGGTGAGAATTCCAGGCTGATAGCCCTTCTGCCATTCGGGCGGGTCCTTGGGAAAATCTCCAGCCACGGTCCAGGGTCCCCAGGGCTCCGGCGCATCAAATAGATGCTGCTTATTCAAGAACAGATATCGCTTAACGCCCGGATGATAGACCGCTGAGCCTTGATCCGCCGTGATCAAGCCGGGTAACGGCTTCGCATCCGCGTGGGTTCGCGACCATCGCGGTTTGCCGGACTCATCGCTTCCCGCGTAGTATTCCCACGCGTCATATTTCAGAATTCGCTTTTTCTCGACGCGCGCCAGGTAGACCTTCCCGCTCCAATTCCATTCCCTGCCGATCCCCAGGCCATACACGAAGCCGTCCGTATTCAGCTCGTAATTGCGGCCCATGTTGATAAAGAACAGGCAGCGAAACGGGGAGTCCACCTCTTTGTTCATATCTTTGACCCAGGGCGCGGGGGGAGGCGGCTTGATCGGAAACAGCGGCTCCGCATCCTTGGTCCACGGCGACGCGCCCGCCGGCTTGGGCGCTCCCGGCAAGTACCAACCGACCCGCGTCCAATTGAATCCGTAGTCGTCCGAGTATGCCAGGTAGCCTATCCGCGCATCGCCAAGGGGCGAGTGAAACTGCCCATAAAGCCGACCATCGATCGATAAGATGCTGGATGGTTTGTCGTCGATCCGTGGCTCAAACTGGGTGGGCGCGTCACGCCGCTGGATGGCCGGAATCAGGTTCGGCGGATCGCCGGCATACTTGACGACGCCGCAATCGGTTCGCGTGCTCCAACTGCGTTCAGCCGTCGGCCCGCTGCCGTCTCCCCATGTGCCATACAGGTTGTCGTCATCCGCCCACGTCGTGAACCACAAATCGCCGGAAGAGGGAAAGGGCATCAGGGGTGGCGTTGCAAGGGATACGGACCGGATCACCGGCGAGCGCCGCACGTCCTTCGGTTCCACGGGGTTCGCGTCCTGTGCCACGAGCAGCGCCGGCGACAGAACGCAACACATGACACAACAAGTGAAAAGCGACATCAAACGATCGGCGCTCATGTTTCTATTAGAAGACCAAGCGAAGTGCGAACTGGATATAACGTTGATCCTCCCTGGCAGACGTGATTGAGGCAAAGGCGACGGGGTTGGAGGCGTCGTTCGCGGGATTATCGAAGTGAGGCGTGTTGCTAACGTTGTAGGCCTCCGCTCGAAACTGCAACGAGAAGCGCTCGGTCAGGGGCACTCTTCGGAACATGCTGCCGTTCACGTTGACGATGCCGGGGCCGCGCAGGATGTTCCGGCCACTGGTCCCGAACCGGACATCTGTAACCGGCCGAAAAGCGGTGGTGTCAAACCAGCGCTGTCCCGGACCGATTTGGCCTAATATCGCTACTTCCGGTTTAACTTGGTCCGCCGTCTGGGTGTTTCCCGGCGCGTTCAACGACGCGGAGCCGCTGGTAACCGTAAACGGCGTGCCGGTGTAAGCCGAGAAGGTCCCGTTGAGCTGCCAGTCTCTCGCCAGCCTGGAGACGACATTGCCGTTCTTCAACCACCTCTTCTTGGGACCAAAGGGCAGCTCGTAGATGCCAGAGGCCTGCAAATTGTGATTGCGACTATACCCGGCCAGCGCCCGATTTCGGGACAACTGGCTGGGCGTATTAAACGTCAAGCTGCCCGGGCTGTTGTCGGTGTAATTGATAGCGCGAGCGAAGGTGTAACTGGCTTTGATGAACAGTCCACTGGAAAACCGCCGGTTGAGCGTGGTCTGCAGAGAATTGTAATTGGCGCTGAAATCGGGTTTCAAAAGCGTGGTCGCAATGGATCGTCCGAATCTCGCGAAGTAGGGCCGCCCCGCTGTACCCAATCCAGGAACCCCGGCGTTGATATCTTCGAAGATCAGCGGTCGAATGGAGTGAGTGCCGACATAGCCCGCGCTGACGACAAACTTGCGGGGCAGCATTCTCTCCAAATGAAATTCCAGGACTGAATATAGCCCCTCGGGAACACGCCGGGTTCAACAGTCGCGGTGGCCGCGTCCGGAGGCAAATCGACCACGCCGGAGCTGATATCGGGGCCGCCAAAAATCGGAATCCCCCGCTCCAGGGGCTGATAAGCCTCAAAAGAACTGAGACCCGAAAAGCGGCTGCCAAACGAAGCGGGATACAGCCGTTGCAAAGAACTCCAAAGGCTCGATGGGTCGATGGTGATGCCGAATCCTCCACGGACGACGGTTTTCTCACCGAGTCGATAAGCGAGACCAAAACGTGGCGCGAAGAGTCTCTTGCCGGAGTCAATTCCGACGTTGTCCGGGTTATTGCCGCGGCCCCCAATGAATACCTTGTTGGTGTTTGGATCCAACCGCTCGATGCCCTGATCGGCGCGCGTGAACAGCGGATAATATTCGTAGCGGAGGCCGATGTTCAGGGTCAGGTTCCGGGTGGCCTGCCAGCGATCTTGCGCATACCAGCCGAAGCGCCATTCGCGGGCGGTCTGCGGGATGTAGAACTGGAGGTCTTTGCTCACGGATTGGGGCAGGCCGAGCAGGAAATCGGCGTAGGCATTGTACTGATTGGGCGCTTTGCCGCCACGGAGCGCGGTCAATCCGCCGGTAAAGCTGAACTGGCCCTTGACACCCCCGGTGGTGTTCGCTTGCCAGTCGTTCTGGTGATAGCGAACCGTTTCGAAGCCGAAGCGAAAAGTGTGAGATCCCTTGTTCCAGCTCAGGTTGGAGGTGTGGGAGTAGCCTTCGTCGACGCGGAAGGCCGGATTGGTGTTTCCGAGTCCGGCGTCGCCCAGGCTTCCGTAGCCGGCAATGTCAAAAATCGGTTGTCCACTGTAGCGGATGTCAGCGCCGTTCGTTCCAGGAATACCGAGCACATCCAGTCCAAAGTTAGTCCCAAACAGCGGTCCCCGGATGTTCTGCACGCTGCGGAAGTAGCCGAGCGTGCCATCGACCAGGATGGCCGGAGTAAGCACCCAGGTATGTCCCAATGTGCCGAGTTGCATCACGGAGTCGGCTGTGCCGGACTTCTGGCCCAGGCACAACCCGGCGCCGCCGGCCGCGCCGAGCGAAGGGCTGCAAAATACGTGGGCATTCATACGACCGTATTTTGCCCAGATGGTGTGTTTGTCAGTGCGGGTCCAATCGACCTTGACATCGAAGTTGTCGCGATCGAGAGCTTGGCTATCCGAGTTGAAGAAATTCGAGGTGGAGCCCGGACGATTGGAAGCCGGCACGAACGATTGCATCTTCAGGGCGATCGCGCTGAGGCGATCCGCCGGGATCTTCGCATCGGGGAAAGGCGTCCGGCCGGAGCCGTCGCGATTCCCCGTGGCCGGATTGTAGATGACCGTGTTGTAGGCGGAGAAATCTCCAATGCGCTGGTCGGGCGTAGCCACTGTCGTCAGCCGCAGTGCGTTCTTTCTTTCCCTGGTTCCCTCCCAATCGCCAAAAAAGAACAAGCGGTTACGTTTGATCGGACCCCCTAAAGTAAAGCCATCGATATTGGCGATGTTCTTGGGCGCTCTTGGATCCGTGAAGAAGAAGTTCTTCGCATACAGAGTATTATCGGCGTGGAATGCGAACGCGGAACCGTGGACCTGGTTGGTTCCCGATTTGGTGGCGACCGTAACTGAAACCCCGCCCGCCATCCCTTGCTCCGCCGCGAAGTTGGCGGTGACGACGTTCACCGCCTGGATCGATTCCGCCGGCGGAACATAGAGGACGTGCGAGCTGATTACGTTCATCCGGTTCAAAGCGCCGTCGATACGCGTATCGTTGTTGTTGTAGTTCGTCCCGTTCACGTTGGTGGCGAGGTCCCGCATGGGCGTGTCGTTTATGGAGTTCAATAGAACGCCCGGCGTAGCGCCCGGAACAAGGTCTATCAGAGACTGGTAATTGCGATAGCCCGGTAGCGGCAGCTCGGTAAGAGCCTTCTCGGGCAACTCCGTATGGACATCGGCCGTGTCGGCCTGAAGAAGCGCAGCGTTCGCCTCTACGGTGACAGTCTCGACCACAACGCCGGTCCGGAGTTCAGAGTCGGCTCGGGTAACCGTGTTGATCGCGACCTGGACGCCCGTGTGAACAGACTTCTGAAAGCCGGAAGCGCCGATCTCAAGCGTGTAAGTCCCAGGCGAAACATCGCTGAGCGTAAAAGCACCGGCCGGGTTCGTCTTGGTCGAGCGGACGCGGCCTGTCCCCGCGTCGGTCGCGGTCACATCCGCTCCGACGACCGCTGCGCCGGAGGGATCGTTGACATTGCCAACGATTGTGCCGTAGAGAACCTGGGCGCCCAGCGGTCTGTTGAAGCTCAGGAAAAAGACGAGAGTCAATACTCCTGTTGATGCTCGGATTACTAACTGAGCGCGTTTTTCGCACATAGATGGTCTCCGGTGAATGGAAAGCAGCGACGGCAGCGCTGCCAGGCACTGTCAAATCTACAGCCATCTCGCCTGAAAGTCAAGAACATTCTAAACGTTTCGATGCCTTGTTTTAGGGCAGTTATGCGGCGCGATGGCGCGGCCGCTGCGAGCGTCCGCGGGGGAATCTTCTAGTTGATCTCCAACTCGGTTTTAGGTGGCAGCCTAGGGAAACTCGCGTGCGGCTCTGTTTGGTACCAGAATGCCACCGACGCGATGTCGTCCATTAGCGGCAAATAGGTCCGATCGTGCCGCCATCCGAGCGCGTGGATTGTAACGCGCAGGTTTTCATCAAAACGCACTGGATCGAGGATATGCCAACGGTACAGGCCGAATCGCTGCTGAGTTTGATACAGGCCGTCCGGCTTGATGACCTGGATCAATCCCGAGTACGGCGTAGTGAACTCCTCGTACTGCTTCTTTTCCTTGTTCTCGAAATTATACGATCCGCCAAAATGTCTTCTGTTCCGGTTCCGGCGATGGTCGGGAATTCCTTGTCGCCGTCCATGTAAAACTTGATCTCGCCCTCACCCCACCAACCATTGCTCTTTACACCCCATGCCATGTAGGTTCCGACATAGTGCCCTTTGCCCCGGATGTTGTCGACGATGGTGTACACCTGCTTATAGGGAAGCGGGTTCACTCTCCGGAACTGAGCGTGAAAGTACGCCGCATCCTTGGGAACCTGCGCTTGCGCGTAGTCGATCTGATAGTAGAGCCTCATGGCCTGGCTATCGAGGTTCTCCATCGTGATCTTAGCCTTGGTTCGGAACGGCATGGGCCAATACGAATTGAACGCGCTTCCGGGATTGACACAGATGGCCAAGGAGGAGAGCGGTGAATACTTGCCCCATCCCATCGCGAAAAAATCGCCGGCAGGAACCTCTACCGAAGGATCTTTCTCCCCATCCCAGTACATTCGAATGATCGAATACCGCCAGGTGCCGGTAGGCGTCATCCAGATGTGTTGGACTGCGCCTTGACCCGTAATCTCCGCCAACGTCGCAGTCTGGTTCGGCTGTATGACGATATACGGATTCACCTTCCAACCTTGTCCGAGATCGCGAGCTTCTCGAGCCGCGGTTCCCTCCGTGGCCTTTGCGCCCTGGCCCTTTCCGCCAGTTGGATTCTCCGGGCTAATGGAAAACGTCTTGGCGTCTGAGAGCCTATACAGCCCTCCAATGTCCTGCAACAGCGCAGGTATCGCGATAAAAATCAGTAGGACACGCTTCAGCTTGTCCGGCCGAGCAAAGCTCGGCAGTTTTCCATGGGCGCTCAACATATCAGTTCACTCCTGTCCGTTCACTCATGCGCAAAAAGCCGGTGGCGCAGTCGAATTTCGAATGCGCAGTTCCGGCGCGAGCATTACTTGCCGTTGCTCGCGGGTGGCCAGGTTCTGCCGGTCCGCTCCAAACTGCTCCAGGAGAAGTTCCATGGCTTGCCGGCCAATCTCGCGCGTCGGCTGTGCGACGGTCGTAAGCTTCGGGTTGAAATGTTCAGTCCAGGCGAAGTCATCGACACCGACGATACTGACCTCCCTTGGACACTGCACCTTGAGATCGCCAATCGCGCGCACCAGACCAAGCAGCATTTTGTTATTGCTGCAAAAAATGGCCGTCGGACGGCTCGCCAGAGCCAGTAATTCAATCCCGAACTGGAAGCCATTCTCCACCCTGAGCGCGCCCATCCGGAAATAATCGTCGTGAACGGGAATTCCAGCTTCCTGCATAGCCTTGCGGAATCCTTCCGACCGGCAAGCATGCGGCGAGAGATCCATACTCCCCGCGATGATTGCGATCCGTTGGTGTCCTAGCTCTAGCAGATGACGGGTGGCCTGGTAACCGGCGGCAAAATTGTCGGTCGCTACCGCGGGGCCACGAAATCCTCGGGGAATCCGGTCAAAGAAAACGATTGGAAAGCGCCGCCTCATCAAGCTGTCGTATGCCGTCGAGGAGTCCGAACACGCGATCAAAACTCCATCCACCCGGCGTGAAAAAAGCGTGCTTAATTGCCGCTGTTCCTGGGCAGGGTCCTCGTTCGCATTACAAAGAATGAGAGAGTACCCGGCGCGGGTTGCAACCTCTTCAGCGCCTGAGATCACATCAGGATAGAAAGCATTCGTGACATCTGGGATTATCATCCCAATGACGTTGGTTCGACCTGTTTTGAGGCTACGGGCGACCTGATCGGCATGATAATCGAGCGCCTTCATTGCCTCGCGAACTTTCTGGGCGCGTTGCGGACTGACGACGGCCGTACTGTTGATCACCGCCGATACGGTCGCGATCGAGACCCCGGCCAAGCGGGCTACGTCGTGCATCGTGGCTGTTCCGTTTTTCGGCACTACGGAAATTATAAACGTTTCGGATTACGCCGGACTGACTAACGATCATGCGGGGGTTAGGCGGATCACGTGTCCTCCCGCTGCCGCCAGCATTGCCTGAATCGTACGGCCTGATATAACCTCGACTCGTCGGAAAACCAGTTTCGTTGGCTGATCCGGAGCATCCAAATCATCGGAATAAATTTCAGCGGCGAACCGGCCGGGGCCAGTGAAGTTTAGCGGTATGGAAAGCTCTCGCGCGGTGCCGTCTGTCATGCTGCCTACGTACCACTGGGTGCCGTGACGCCTGGCAACCGTGATGTACTTGCCCACCTGGGCATTCAGCACCCTCGTCTCATCCCAAGACGTCGGGACCTGCGACAGGAACTCGAGCCCTGGTTGATT
>JBBSHP010000116.1:0-9104 GCA_038232555.1 Bryobacterales bacterium | reverse complement strand
GAGACAGTAACGAGAGGCAATTCGCCAAATTCCGGGGATCTACGCACTTCCACGTGATACCGCAAGCCCTTGAGCAGGTCCGCGATGGCTGGAAATTTCGCGAAATGGAGCTGCATCAGGCAGGCGCGAAGGACGAAAGCACGAACCGCTTCGGGATCACGCTCCTCCTGCCCAGCGAGCACTTGGCGGAGCATCGAAACCGAGTAAGTGGATGAATACGAAATCACCCAGGTGAGCGGCGCGGTGACTTTGATTGTGCGCCAGCCACGATCGGTCTTAGTTTGATGCAGGTACTCCCATTCATAGAGTTGGATTTGAGTGGATACGGACTCGAGCGGCGCCAGGAGCTCCGGCCGGAGGTCGAACGGCCTGACAGCGACGCGCCGATAGAGATCACGGAGTTCGGCTAAGGTACGCTCAGAGCCACCGACTGACTCGCGCTCAGCCCCCTCCATCGCCTCGCCAAGATAGCGCCGAGGGCGAAATAGAATTGCCATGGTATCGAGGTAGCCGCGAAGCTGCTTCTGGCAGAACTTGGACACTTCCTTGGTCAGGTTGTGGAGGTGCAGCAACTGCTCGATGTTGAGGGCTTCGGCGGGTACAGCCGGATTATCCATTCGGGGCTCCTGGGATTAAAACATCCTGGCTTGTTATTGTAGCGGATTCCAGTACAAGAGATGTAGACGATCGTTGTGATTCACAAGTCGTTCTCGCTTGATGTCCGGGTCCACAGTCCAAACACGCTAGCCCGCCATAGGGCCCGATATCTCAAACCCGCCAACATCAATGGGCAGCGTAGGTTGCCGTGCGTTAAATGCAACCAAAACCTTGGAACTGAGCCGAGTATCATGGCGTCGAGGGAGACTCAAGGCAGATCATCTGAAGCGGCTCCTCAACAGCAATACAGCTGAGGCTATTGCGAAAATGCATGCAGCCCGCAAAAAAGCCTTCTGAGCAGGGCTAACAATTTCGCCCGTTCGTGGCTTGGCTGTGCTGGCTCTGAATACGAAGCCGATTGCCAGTAATGCGAAGAAGACTCCGATACCGATCTCCACGTGCATCGATGCATCCCGGATGTGCACTAGACGCCTCATTGAGCGGTGAATGATTCAGCTTGCACGGTCATACTGAATCCACGCAGGCGAGCGACATTCAAACAATGGAAGGTCCGGCTCCAATAGAGATCTATAAAGTGCTGCTGCCCTACGCTGGCGCTGATAGCCCCGTCGCAAAATGTGATTACACTGCTGGACGTCGGGGGCTGCACCCATAAAATACCGAACACCATCTTGAAAATTGTTTCTATTTGCACTCCACCAACGCTGAATCGCTCGGGCCTCAGGCCATGGAAGATCGGTGTCTCCGTCTAGATCGACCCTTTCGTCCTCAGGGTCGTCAGTCGGACCAACTTCTAGATCTGCCGGGCGTTTACAGTTTAAATTTTCGTATGCAATATCGATTCCTGTGATCAAGGTGAAGGACTCACCCGCTAAGCGTGCGCAGTTCGGCTCCATCATCTGCTGAATCAGCCATGGAATTCTCGAAGGATCCCCGGCGATACCGATGCTTGTCATGAGAGCCCGCCTGTCTGCGGGATTCTGTTGAAAAGTTTCGAGGAGCATGTGCACTTCTGATAACGGCATCGCTCTCACTGCGAGCTGCAAGGCACGCTCGCGGAACAGGTTGGGCGTCACACAAAAATCCTGTATCACAGTGAGAGCGTCCGCCCTGTCACCCATAAGGACCGCGGACCAGGCAGCCCAGAACCTGCATGCATCATTGATGTCGTTCAGGTGCCGTTTGCAGCTTGGACTCAAGTCTCGCCGGGCTAACTCGCCCGCTCCCCGGAGTGCGCGAGCACTCAACGTTAGATCCGGGTCATCGATAGCAGTCTCGAGTGGCCGTCCAGGGTCTATGCGGTGCATTGCAGAGCACGCGACCCCGAGCCATCGATGAAAGGGCGATTGGGAGATGAGCAGGTCGCTCGCCGTGTCCCGCGCCGACCTCAATGAGGCCCAACCAAGTGCGGAGCACAAACCATTCCGCATTGCAGGAGCGGCCTCTGCTAGCGAAAACAGCGTTCCCATGCGCCCCACCGGCTTGGTTTCGAGCGCAAGCACCGCGGCGGCGAACATCTCGCCCGGCTGTTCCGACCCGAGCTGCGCTTCGCACAGTGTCCAACCGGTTTCCCCGGCAATGCAGAGACCATCCATGTGTGCCTGGATTCGATCATCCAGTTTGAGCAGATCCTTCAGATTGTAGTGTGGTGCGTGAATGGCACGATTGCGTAGCTCCCACAAAAACGCAGCGTCTTCGGCATGTATGCTGATTATATATTCCAGGACCATCTTTGCTCCACCTCTCTGGATGGCATAGTACTTAAAACAACTTCTGCCTACCCCACTAAATACAGGCCGAGGTTATCGCTCGTAATGTCGCACAGCCGGGCGAGCTCACGCTGATCATCCGCTGCCGCATATACGGCATCGGCTGCATAATCGTGTGAAAACAGCATCAAGGACGCGTCTGACCGATCATAGAAGGCAAGGTCGTTGTCGATATGGGGTACGGCTGTACAGCCGAGTCGTTCGGCTAGCGATCGGAACTGCTCGCGGCGCTGATTCGTGTAGCTCTCATTAGGCTTCGGAGTGCCCACGTGCTCTCTCAGTTCGGCATGGTACGGCAGTATTCGGTTTCGGATTTCTATAAATGCCTCCTTATAAAGGAACCGGAGCAAAGAGCTGGAGATGACGTTATCACGGCGGTCCCTTCCGATGAATTTTCCTGTCCCGGGGTCGGCCGCCCATGTGAAATGTAGCACGGGACGCTGACCCCCTCGTTTTGCGGTCGTGTCCAAGAACATCTCGACATCCGCGTCCAAGGTCCAAAGGTATATTGCGTCGGAAGGGATCGGAATGGGCGGATCGAGGTAGAACGCTCGTACGGCTTCGATCCCGAAATCAATATTCGCTAGAAAGCGCCCCAAGGAACCCGGCGCTGTACGCCCCATGTATTCGAGAAAACGACGATATTCTGGCGGAGCATGCATCTTGGCCATGTTCTCAATCAATTCGATATCTGCACCGGATGCTCCGGATATCCTCCCCGGGAACGTTGGATCCAGACGGCCGCAGTAATTGACAAAGTCGTCCAGGGCTTTAGAGGACATATTCGCGCCAGGATCCATCTGTATCCGCTCCCCTATTTGGTTGGTTGGTTCTGGCATAACATGGAGGTCAGCACTCGCTGGCAAGTAGGACAGGAAGGAACATGGCTTTTTTCTTTACCATCCCGTGTTTCCCTGACCACCGACATGCTTGTCTCGCAGCCATCGCCTGCGGGAACCGCCCCGTTCTTAAAAGCTTCATAGAGCGCCTTCTGTTCGGCACAGTTACCTGGCGGATTCTTATCCTGCGGCCCTGATGGCGCAACCGGCTTCTTAGAGAAGATATTCACGGCGAGTTTTGCAAAGTTTTCTTGTTGCAACGTGGAAAACGGGCTACCCGCAAAGGAAGTGAATGTCGCGGCTGCTTTGCCTGGGCACTTCACAGTCACAGCCCCTGACGTTCGACCAGGTGCTTTTTGCGCCGCCTGGTCCGATTCCTTAGATGGTTTCAACTGCACATGACCGGGGCTGTCCAGTGGCTTGCCGCAATGGTCACACGTGACATCACCCTCGTGGCCCGGATACGCAATTCTGCCCCTATCCTTGCCGGGCGCGTTGCCTGCGTTGCCGTTGTGCATGCAATCATCGAGGAAGCGCACGACGCCTTTGCCCTCGAACTTGACATCAGTGCTGTAAATAATCCATTTGAGTTTCCCCTTGATCTTGCTCGAAACGATACCACCTCCGGCGGTGCCTGCTTCGTCCCCGGTGCTGGTCTTAAGATTGGAGTCCTCCAACGCGGCCGAATTCCCCTCGACCTTTACAGTCTTACTGCCGTCTGCCAAGTCACTTGACATAGCAATGTTCGGATAAGGAACAGGCACCGGACCGCCCGGAGACGGGGTTTTGCAGACATCTGGCGAGAGAGCGATGAATTGCAAACCATCACCCTCGTGAACGATAGTCATCTTATTCGCAAAGCTATTCGACATGCGAACCCTGCTTATCTGGTGGAGTCCCTTGTACAAGGCACGCTCCTACGTGTCCGTTGTCTGAGGATCCGCACAACAGCAGGTAAGGTATGCGGCCCGTCCTGGTCTGCACACGTGCGAGCGCTTGAACGCCGACGCCGAGCATTACTCCGCCGGCCGCAGCACCAAGATCGCCAAAGGATGCCGCCGCCACAGTTTTAGCAAAAGGCTCCGGCATTATAGGTGTATTGCGCAAATATGCCACTATAAACTCCTGAGACCAAAACCGTTCACCCGTTTCACATGTATATAAAAGATCAGCGCGCTTGCCGCGGCCTTCTGGATGGGCGCGCAGTGTGCGGAGTGCGTTCGACAAACCTTGAGCGGTGCTTGGCAAACCTTGGTGAAAGTGATTAGTCTCCCGGCCAGTTGACGCGCACAGAACTGCGCTGGTCGATTCTCCCGGTCTCTTTTTCCCGGCCACTTGTCGGTTGAGAAGGACGAAAGCAGCGCCCTCGCCCGGTATGATTCCGTCAGCAGCGGGGCCGAGTAGGCGGTGCTCCGCGTCCAGTCGTCTGAGTTCGTCCGGCGAGCATAGCGAGTCAACGCACCCAACCAGGGTAGCGTCGCAAGCTCGTGAAGAGAGAGCCGACAATGCTGCCTGGAGTGCGAAAAAGAAGGCGCTGCGTCCCTGAGTGAAAAAGAGAGAATTCGTATCCGTACCCATCCGGGATCGCAGAAGGTCGGCTATGGAGTGCGTTAACCTGGCGAGCAGTTCGGGACCTGCATCCGATAGCCCGAGAAACGCACAAAGATTCCGGTGCGTCCCTATCTGCGTCGAAGCGATTAGATCTTCTAACGCACTAGCCGCAAGTTCCAGCACGCGTTCTACACGATCGGATTTGGCGGGGAGCAGTCTTAGAAAGGATGCGCGAATTGGTTCTCCATCGCCACCCCTGATCCGAGTCTCGCCGGCCGCCAGCAAACCGGCTCGGAATGCGGCATCGCAGGCAGGTGTGCTTAAGCCAAGCGGAGTGGACAGGCCCACCCCAGTGATCACGGCCGAACTCATTCCACCACATCCTCTTCCCATGGCTCAAGTAAGCGAACGATGCTGCGCAGGTGCAATCCGGGCCCGTGACCCAGAGGCACCATACGTCTCCAATAGAGGGTGACTGCGCGTTGATCAGGTTCCAGCAAAACACCATCCAGGCGCATCATACCCCGAATAGCCTGATTTTCATAAACACTTTTCGCAACTATTCGACAGTGCGGCAAGCGGAACGCGAAATCTCCATCAGGTGACATGCCTTCCATTACAACGAGTTCCTGAGGGCGTAGCTGACCTGGGCTGACCAGACCGACAGCAGCTGCGCTGAAAAATTTGGGATCGGTATCGTGGGGCCAGAAGGGCATTCGCTCATCGACCCATTCTTGGTCGTAAGTTCCAGCCAGGCTCCTTCGCGGTTGCCAGCTCCCGGGAATAGGACCATAGCAAGACGGAGTGCCCCGTGCGTTCCAGGAATCAATTTCTTCACCTGGTGCCTCCAGATTCGCCAAGAGCTGATGGGCTGCATCATTTCGATGGACGTATAGCCCCTGCCCTATTGGGTTACGCGGCTCTTGAGCCAGAAGTCGCCCCCCATCCCCGTACACGGTTCCACCAAAGCTGCGCTCGTAAGTTAGTGGCATCGTTACAAAAGGTTCCGGACCGGAAGCTGCCATGTCTGCGAACCCACGAACCCAGTATCGGTCGCCGATTACGTCGACCGTCTTGCTACAAGGGCCAACTCGGACCGCCGTTCGCATTTTAGCAATTGGGCGGCCAAATGGAGCCCAAGCCGAACCCCGCAAATAGACCTCTGCCCCTCGTCTTTGGGGGACGCCTTGCCCCGCATTCCGCAAGCTGGAATTCGATGGATCGGACCAGTATTCATCCGCCATAGGAGGCGGCTGTTGATCATCCAGAATCGTGAGCGGGGTATCCTGCAGGGTTCCGGGCGGCGGCATTAGGAAACGTCCGCTCACGCAGAGCACGACCATGATAATTCCTTCAAGGCTGTAGGCGAAAGCGCTGTCGTACTCGAATGGCGTTAGGTTTTCGGTCCCCTTCATGCCAACCTCATGAGCGGTTCGAGCCAGCCATGATGCGCATTCCCGGTTAGTTGATTTCTACCGAACCGCCCCTAATACGGTTCAGCCCCGAAGACCGGGTAAGCAGATACGTGCCGCGGATCAGAATCTTACCCGCTGCTGTTAATGTTATGCTCGCTTTGCCACAAGTCAGGATAAGTTCCTTCTCCGCCGTGAGTGCCACCCGTTCCCCATCCACACGTGCCTCGACGAAGTTGCGGGGTGTCACTACACGACTTCTGGGCTGATGGATGAAGCCGATCACCATGGGATATTGTGGATTACCATCTTCAAACATCAAGGCAACCTCCCGGCCGATCTGTTCCCTAGTTATCCTCAAGGTTGAGCGCGCGATCAAGGTGCGACGGAGCGGGTTGCCTTTGAAATCGACCAGCGGCACGCCGGACGCATTCAGACCAGCGAGAGTGCCGACTGCCACTCCCGATATGATTTGGGGACTAGAGTCCACTTGTTCCATTTTGTCCAAGCATGCCGCCAATGAGACGCTTTCACTCTCTTTAGATTCGATCCGATCGTCTGCCAGCGTCATCGTATCCCCGTGCTTCATGTCAAAGTCCCTCAAAATCTAGACTAATTCTGTTCGATCTTACTACCCTTTAGTATCATTTCATCGTTGGCTTTCGCAACAATCTTTCCCGAACCTTCGACTGTAATGTCCTTACCCTTTATGAGGATTGTCCCGTCCTTTTTCAAAATGATGCTCGCGCTTCCAGTCTTCAGCACTATTTCGCTACCAGCACTTAGACCGAGGGCTTGGCCGACCTGAGTTACGTCGTCTTTGTCCACGGAGGTATTTCGAACACCTGTGATTTTTTCGTTATAGTCGCCGCCTACGTTTTCGTTTACATTGCCTGCGACGGCTATACCTCGATTGTTTCCCACTCTGATGCTTTGATTATTTCCGATGAGCACGCTTTGATTACTTCCGACATTGATGCCCTGAGTGCTTCCCACATTAATACTTTGAGCGACCCCTATTGTGACGCTTTCGCTCGCTCCCACGGTTTTCGTTCTTACCGCCCCCACGGTCAACGCCTGCAGTCCCCCAATAGTAACTTCCTGAGCGCCGCCAACGTTGACCATTTCATTAATACCAACATTCCGCGTACGGGTGAGTGCCACCGTAATCGATTCGTTGGAACCTACCGTTTCCGTCCGGTTACTTCCGATGTGGATCGTCTCATTCGAGCCCACAGACTCCGTCCGATTGCTCCCGATCGTAATGTTCTCGTTCACGCCCACTTTCTCAGTGCGATTATTCCCGATCGTGATTTTCTCGTCATGGCCCACATGCTCCGTCCGATCATTCCCAACGTTCACCCGTTCGTCATGCTCCACCTTCTTCTGCTGATCATACTGAGCATGAATGTTGATCAGCTCCGTTCCCTTCGTATCATTCAGGGAAATCTCGTTATACCCGCCCCCGCCTTTAGTGCTGTTTGATTTGATCCCGCTCACTACTGCTCCGCCCGGCATGCCGAAGGGCGGCATCTGTCCCGCATTGTAGACTCGGCCTACGATCACCGGCTGGTCCGGGTCGCCTTCCAAAAAATCCACAATCACTTCCTGGCCGATCCGGGGGATCGAGACGGCTCCCCAGCCTTGTCCTGCCCAAGGGTGTGACACTCGGATCCAGCAGGAGCTATTCTCGTTCTTCTTGCCCTCCCGGTCCCAGTGGAATTGCACTTTCACCCGGCCGTATTTATCCGTATAGATTTCTTCGCCGCCTGGACCCACGACCACCGCTGTTTGACAGCCTTGCACGACAGGGACCGGCGTAGCCCGGATTGGCCGGAACGCCGTTGAAAATGGAATGCACTCGAACGTGTTCCTGTAAGTCAGTTCTTCATCCGACCCCGACCCAACTTGATAATCGCCGCCTTGTGTGGCCACGTGGCTAACAGCCGTAAGCAGGTACGCCTGGTTCAAGTCGCTCCTGTAATGATCTGTCAATGTGAACCGGAAACCACTGCTGAAATGGCGGCAGCCGCCCCCTCCTTGCGTCACAATGGCCGGCACGGTTTGCTCCTGCAAACGGATACGCGCCAACCTGTTCCCTTCCGCACGTACGCGATACTCGCCCGGGTATTCGTAAACTTCGTAACGATTTTTTCCGTTTACGCTGACTGCCAGGCTGCTGCTCGGGGTCTCGAAGTTGTAGTCAGTCTGAGCCCACCCGCCCGTCCGGAACTCCTCCTCATGGCGCCATTCGGTCACCACGTCCTCATAGGTTATCGCTCCGCCATGGAGATCGTACCGCGCCGTCTTCTGGCCTGTGCAGGGATCGTGCGCGGCCGGGTCATTGGCGAGAATGAGTACATGCTTCCCGTCCTGATGCTGAAAGTAGTAGCAGATGCCCTCTTCCTCCATCAGCCGCGACACAAAGTTGAAATCGGTCTCCCGGTATTGCACGCAGTAATCCCGGGGACTGAAGCTGCCGTACAGGCGTAACTCGAAATCTTTGAATCCAAGGTCGCTGAAGATTTGTTTGATGATATCGGGAACATTCTTATTCTGGAAAATACGGCAATCGGACGTTCGCGTTAGGAACCAGAGCCAGGGCACCATCTGAGCATGGTACGAAGTCAGGCGCCGATCCTGCGGGCCTTGAGAGAATCGGCTGATAAAGCCGTTCCAATGCCGCTCAGCCCCAGTGCTATCGTACAACCTGAGTGTGACGTTCTTTCCGACCACATCCTGGAAATTAATCGAATTGTTCTCCGACAACAAATCGAGATCGAAATGGAACATTTGCGAGATCGCTTCGGAGCCGGTGAACGCGCGCAACAATAGCGTGTCCTTACCAAGCGATGTCGTGATCCCGATCCTGCGATTTACCTGCGTGTACGCCATGTTCTTTTACCCGCTGCAGT
>JBBSHP010000115.1:0-9109 GCA_038232555.1 Bryobacterales bacterium | reverse complement strand
GGACCTGGGTACCGGGATCGGAGGATGCCAGGGCCTGGCCGTACGAGGTGAATGCGGCTACGTCATGGGTGCTGAAGGGGCGGGCAGTTGAGTCAGCTAGTTTCGCGAGCTGGTTTACGAGCGGGAGCATGCCCTCGCGCAGTGGTCCTTCTACCGTGAACTGTCGCATATTCTTGCGACGCTGAAGGTTTTCCAGCGAGGCATGGATTTGCAGCCGCTGCCCACCCACCACTTCGAAGCTTGCTTCAAGAATCTGCGAAGCGCGGCCGGCATAAGCGCTGCGCACGGAATCGGCTCGAAAAGCGAATAGCCTGGGAGCGCCAGCGAGATCGGAAACCAAGGCGGCGGCCGATGCGGTCCCAAGCCAATCCAATTTCGCATCAGGCGTGAGATTCTCGAATGGCAAAACGGCCATTCGTTGCGCCGTATCCTGGCGTGGCCTGCTACATGAGCTGCCCAGGATCAGGCTGAGCAGGACCAGGCTGAGCCGCGCGGTTCTGGGGAGCAGCCATCTACAACACACGCGGGTCCAGTGCCAGTAGCTGCTGAAACTCGGGGAGCGTTTGCATTTGTGCAAATTCGGGGTCTTCCTGGAACTTCTTGCGTTCTTTGAATCCTTCTTCAATCGCCTTCCGCATGTACATCAGCGCGCGGTCGTTCACGCCTGCCTTGGCGTAGGTCTTCGCCAGATAAAAATGAAATTTTGCCCGCTCCTCAACGCTGCGCTCCTGGAGCAGCACGCCCTGAGAGTTATGGTGCTCAAAGACTTCCGGATCCAGATCCAGCGCACGCTGGAACATTGCAGCCGCATCTTTATAATCCTTCCGGGCGAAATAAGCCGTTCCAAGATTGCTGTAGATTGAAGCCGATCTGGGAGCAAACCGCAAGGCCTTCTTGTAATCGTTGACGGCACGCCGGTAACTCTTGTGCGAATACTCAATCGTGCCGAGGTTATTGATCGCTTCGGGGTAGGTGGGATTCAGCTTTATTGCGCGCTGGTAGTACTTCTTGGCTGTGTCCAGATCCAACATCTGGTGATAGCCGATCCCGGTTTTATTCAGCAGTACGGCAGAATCTGCGGGACCCTCCTTATAGACCTCCACCGCTTCACGAAACATCTTGCGAGCCATGAAGATGTCGCCGCGCATCTCCGGGCTTATTAGTTTTCCGGAAGGTTGCGTTCCGGGCGAGGCGCTATTAGTGGGTGTGGAAGGAGGACGAAAACTCTGGCCTGCGGCAGCCAGATGAACGGCTAGACCGATCCAGACGAGATGAGGAGTGGAAACCATAGTGGCCCCCTGTTATGTACGGTTGAGCTACGTCTCCACTTTATACCAAAAAACCGGTCAAAGTGGGGACACAGGGGTGGAACGCTGGTGTTTCCATTCACGGGCGGTCATTCCATACACAAATAGATCGTGGAACTTCTCGTGAAGTAGCTGGGCCTCCCGGAGAGTCCCCTCCTGCGTGAAGCCAAGCCTCTTCGGGATGGCGGCACTGCGCGTATTTTCCGTGGCGCACCGTATCTCCACCCGATGCAGTCTCCACTCGTCGAAAGCGTAGTCGAGCAGTGCGCGACAGGCGTCGGTGGCGATCCCTTGTCCCTCGAACCGGCTCGACAGCCAATATCCCATTTCAATATTCTTGTTTTGCCAGTTGCAATTTTGGAGTCCAATACCGCCGGCGACCTGGCCTTGTGCCCAAATAGCCGCACTCAAGCCCTGGCTATGCGCAAATTGCTCCAGAGCGCCGCGAATGAACTGCCGGGTGTACTCGGAAGTTCTGGACTGATCCACCCACGGCAACCATGTGCGCAGATGCTCCCGATCGCCGTCAATGACAGAGTACATCGCCTCAGCGTGCCGTTCTTCCATTACTTGAAGATAAACTCCGTCACGAATCGATAGCCGAAACATTTATCCAGTGTCCCACCACGGGATGGTTCTGCTCGGGTGACCTGAAAAATCGTGGGACAATACCGTTAGGTTATGGTCTTAGACGGAATCTACTATGCGCTCGCCCTGAGTTTAGGTGGGGCGCTCGTCAGCTATTTGACCCGGCCAATCTTCGCTATACCGCTATTCATTGTCGCGGCTTTCTGCCTTTATTTCTTTCGCGACCCAGACCGGGAAGTTCCGGCTGGCGCGATCGCGGTCTCTCCGGCCGACGGTAAGGTTGTGAGTATCAAACAGGAGAACCCCCACTCCACGCGCATTAGCATCTTTCTGAACATTTTCGACGTCCATGTGAATCGATCGCCGGTGGCCGGCAAAGTCACCAAAGTGCAATATCAGACCGGCAAATTTCTGGTGGCTAGCAAGGAACTGGCCAGCTCACAAAATGAGCAGAATACGGTGACTGTCGAAAGCAACGGCTGCCAAGTAGTATTTGCACAAATTGCGGGGCTGATTGCCCGGCGGATCGTCTTCAATAAGAGGGAGGGTGACACGGTCCAAAAAGGGGAGCGGATTGGTTTGATTAAATTCGGTTCGCGCATGGACGTGTTTCTTGGCCCTGAGTGGAATATCGTCGTAAAAACCGGTGAACGTGTCTCGGCCGGATCCAGCGTGTTAGCCGAGCGAAAACTGGCTGGAGGAAATTACGCTTAAAGTGCGGCTTTCCAACGCGCATGCTTCCGCGCGGCCGCCCCGCCGTGCCGCTTATGCCCTGCCAACGCTGTTCACAGCCGGCAATCTTCTCCTCGGTTTCATCGCTATATTGCGGGCCTTCCAAGCCGCGGTGCATGGAGCGGCAGGGCAATCCGGGCCCAGTGAGGACCTCGCCGTGGCCGCTAAAGCGATTGGATTCGCGGTGGCGCTGGACGGTCTGGACGGACGGATCGCCCGGATGACCAATACCGTCAGCGATTTCGGCCGTGAGATGGATTCGCTGGCTGACGTAATCACGTTTGGGGTCGCACCGGCCGTGCTTGCGTATGCCTGGGGCGTGCAGTTCATGCAGCCCGGCGGGTTAATGCCAGACCACCGGCTTGGTTATTTTTTGTGTTTCTTGTTTCTGCTGTGCGGATCAGTTAGACTCGCTCGCTTCAACGTTCAAACCAACCCGGTGCCTAAAAATCCGGGCCGCTTAGGCCGCAAATACTTTGTGGGACTTCCCATTCCGGCCGGCGCGGGCATGCTGGCGGCCGTGGTGTTTGCGTGCGATTCGGAGCCTTTGCACTGGTGGGTATATGGCGCTCTGTGGCTGGCGTTGATTGCCCTGTTATCGTTCCTGATGGTGAGCACGTGGCGTTATCCCAGCTTCAAGGAGATCCATTTCAGCGGGCCACGCTCTCCTCTGATCGTTATTCTCATCGCAGCATTGATCTCGCTGATTTGGATTTATCCCCAACCCATGCTGCTCGCTCTATCGGTAGCTTATGTGGGTAGCGGCATCCTGCTACGAGCCGGCGGTCTCATCAGACGACGCTTCCGGCACTCGCCGCCTCGCAGTACGGATCAACAGCAGCATCCGGAGCAACAAATTGGCTAGGACTCCGCTACGCCGGCCCCACCTCGTCGAGCGGCCGCCGACGGTCCTGATCGTGGGGGCCGAGTCTCTGCTCGGAAAAGAGTTGCGGGATCAACTCGAGAGCAAAAGCATTCCGGTTACCGTCAAGCTGATCTCGGTGGAAGAGGAAGGCGGCATTCTGACGGAGCAGCAAGGCGAACCCGTAGTGATGGGCCCTTTGGGCTGGCAGGATCTCAAGGGCGGACGCGCCGTGCTTCTAGCGGGATCTCCTGAATCGAGCGTTGAGGCTTTGAATCGGGCGCAACAGTTAAATCCAAAGCCGTTGATCATCGATGCAACGGGAGCTCTCGACAGCAAGCCGGGGGGGTCTCTGCGGGCTCCACTGGTGGAAACAGCACCTCCCCGCACTGCTGCCGTCCAGGTAATCGCGCATCCTGCAGCAATTGCTTTGACAATGTTCTTCAAGCAACTGCTCTCGGCCGGATGTATCGTTCGTTCCGTCGTTCAGATCTTTGAGCCCGCCAGCGAGCGCGGCCAGCCAGGGCTGAATGAACTCCAGCAACAGACCGTGGGGCTGCTCGCATTTCAAACACTCAAGAAGGAAGTGTACGATGCACAGGCCAGCTTCAATATGTTGGCCCAATTCGGTTCGGAAGCGCCCAAGGCGTTAGGTGAGATAGAGCTGCGGATCGAGCGCAATCTGGCCACCCTGCTGGCCATGGACCCGGTGGTTCCGATGCCTTCCCTGCGCTTGATTCAAGCCCCTGTGTTTCACGGATATAGTTTCTCGATCTGGGTGGAGTTCGAGCAGAACCCCGGGGTAGAGGCGGTTTCAAACGCTCTGGCCTCACCGCATATCGAGCTGCGGCGGTCTCATGAGGAACCCCCTTCCAACGTCGGAGCCGCCGGCCAGAGTGGGATTGCAGTGGGGAGCATTTCCATCGATCGCAACCAACCCCGGGCGTGTTGGTTTTGGGTGGTGGCCGACAATCTCCGGATCGCCGCCGACAGCGCGGTCGAGGTAATCAGTGAAAGCCTCTAGCTGGCCTCGCCAGCTTCTCATCAGCCTGGCCCTGCTGTCAACATCCTGCGGCTATCATGTCTCGGGCAAAGGCGACCTGCTGCCTAAGACGCTGCACACCATCGCCATACCCGCTTTCGAGAACATTACTATGCATTACCGCCTGACAGATCGCCTGCCGGAAGCCATCTCCCGGGACTTCATCGCGCGGACCCGTTACCAGGTGGTTCCCGATCCCAATCAGGCGGACGCGGTCCTGCGCGGGGCAATCCTGAATTACTTTTCGTATCCTGCGATCTTCGATCAACGCACCCAGCGGGCCAGCGGGTTGCAAATAAGCGTGACGATGCGCGTCACACTGACCCAACGCACCACCGGCAAGGTGCTGTTCTCCCGGCCCAGCTTCGAAATGCGGCAGACTTACGAACTGAGCCCCAACAGCGCTACGCAGACTTATTTCGATGAGAGCGATACGGGTCTCGCCCGTTTGAGCCGCGATGTGGCCCGCGATGTGATTAGCGCCATCCTGGAGAGTTTTTGACGCCAGAGCAGTTCCTGCAAAAGATTCAAAAAGAAGCTCCAGCTCCCGTCTATCTGTTCCTTGGCCCGGAGCCGTACCAGCGGGCGTTATGCCGGACGGCTTTGCTCGAAAAAGTGCTCCGTCCGGAGGAAGTTGAAGACGGGTTCAGCCGGCACGATTTGGACGAGATCTCGCTAAATGCCGTACTGGACGACGCTCGGTCTTTATCGTTGTTTGCACCAAACCGGTTAATGTGGATCACGGGCGCGGAAGTGGCGCTGCCCAAGCGGCTCACCTCGGACGATGAGGACGGTGCGTCCGGTCGCTCTGCGCTCAAGCACTACTTGCGTGATGCATCCTCCCCGGCTTCGTCCGGGACGGTGCTGGTCTTCGAAGCCTCTCGATTCGGGTTCGATGGGGACGACAAAGCCAAGCTGGAGCGAGTGCAGAAGTTCTATGCGGCCATTCCAGACCAAGTTGAATTCCGGCCCTACACGCCCGAATCGGCGCGCCGGCTGACCCAGGACTTAGCGCGTCAGTCCGGATTGCAGATTGGGCTTTCCGAGATCGGGCTGCTGATTGAGGTTTTAGGCGGAGATGTGGGGCGGATCGCGAGTGAGATCGAAAAGCTGCGCTTGTTCGCCGGACCTGGCCGTAGAGTGACTGCGGACGATATCCGGGAGCTGGTGCCGAATGCTCAGGCCACCACGATCTTCGCGCTGGTGGCTGCCTTGGGTCGAGGCGATCGCAAACGGTCGTTCGAGAGCCTGGATGTGCTGCTTCGGGAAGGTGAGTACCTGCCCCTGGCGCTCACCTTTCTGGCCACGCAGCTTCGCTTGGCGAAGGTGGCGCAGGAAGCCAACCTGCGCAATGCGAATCAGGTCCAGACTTATTTCACAAAGCAGGGAATACGGATTTGGCGCGATCGGGCTGAGCAGGTCTATCAAACCTTGTCTGTATTTTCCAGGGAGCGCCTGGATCAGGCCATTGGGAAAGTATTCTGGGCAGACAAAGCCTTGCGGGACGCGCGGCCGGACGATCGGTTGGTGATGGAAGAACTGCTGCTGAGTCTGACGAGTTAGGCTGCAGCTACCCTATTGCTAAGGCCTGCGCTGCTGCTAAGGCGTTACGCTGCTGCTATGGCCTTAACGCGGTGACTGATGCGGCTCTTATAGCGGGATGCCGTGTTGTTCTTGATGATCCCCCATTTGGCGGAGCGATCGATCACAGAAAACGTGGCTGAAATCAGGGCTTGCGCGCCTGGAGCGTCCTTCTTGTCCAACAATCGGCGCATGGCCCGAACCTGGTGTCGGAGCCGGGTCTTTCGAAATCGATTGACCTCGGTCTTCCGTTTAGTCTGCCGAACCCGCTTCAGCGATGAAATAGTGTTTGCCATTCTGTTGCAGCTTATAGGATAACGTACGCGGCGTGAGAACTCAAACGTGGCCTGCTGGTGAAATAACTTCTGAAAATAGAAACATTTGGGTGCAGGAGTAATCCAAGGGGCATGGCACGAGCAAAGCAACCACTGGAACCTAAGACTGCAAGTACCGAACTGTCTCGCCTCCGCTTGGAGAACAAGCAGTTACGGTCCCGTCTCGAACGGATAGCGGACATCGCCAACGAGGACGACGTCGACCTGGATGAAGACGAGGATGAAGAAGACCTCGACGACGAAGAGGACGAAGATGAAGCAGAAGATGAGGACGAAGAGGAGTAGAGAAGTCCCTCAAGGGCCTCCTCCCACACAGACAAAGCGTCAACGCACTTAAAACGTAATCCGTCCACCTAGCTCCAGAGACCTCGGCCCGCTGGAGACTCCTCCAGCCGAGCCGAAATTGGCTGAATTCACTGTTGTAACGCTCGGACCGCTAAATGTCACTTGGTTCAGAATGTTGTAGAACTGCGCCTCCAGCGCGAAGTTCACGCGTTCGGTGATGGCGATCTTCTTCTTGGCCGTTAGATCCCAGTTGCGGAAGAAACCAGCTCGGATGTTCGGCAGAAAGCGCGGACCGTTCGGGATGCTGAACTCGGGGGTGATCGTGAAAGCGGCCGGATTGAACCAGGGCTTGGTGCATTGACAAACCGGATCGTACGCCCGGGCGTTTGCGATCGATTCCTCGTAGGGCAGAGCGGCTTGGACACCCGCGACCACGCTGACCCGGCTCGGGCTGGCCCCTGCAATACGGGAAAGATCCGGTCCGCCCACTGCCACCGGCAGTCCGCTCTGGAAGGTGTTGAACCCCAGCAGGGTCCAGCCTCCCACCAAGCGGTTGCGCCACTTGCCGTCATGTAGAAATGCTTTGCCTTTGCCGAACGGCAGGTCTACGGCATACGTAATGACGAGCCGTTGCGGAACGTCGAACGATCCAACAGAACGCTCCAGACGCACATTGTAGATATCCCGGATGCCGGAGGGATCAGTAAAGGCGGCTCCGTTCCCGGTACCGCCAGTGTCGATCAGCTTCGAGAACGTATAATGAGCGTTGACGCTTAAGTTATGAGTGAACCGGCGCTGAAACTGGATGGTGACCGCGTGATAGATACTGTCCCCGATGGGCGGACGCGCGTACAGCAGGCTGCCCCCAAAAGCGTTTGCGGTTGTATTCGCTGCGAATTGAGGAAAGGGCTTCAGCAACTGCTCGCGCGGGATCATGGGCTGCGCAAGTAAGCCCGAAGTGAAATACTTCGCGTAAGGATTTGGCACTAACTGGGTCAAGAATGCGCTGCCATTCGCAAGGTTTTTGGGGTCGATTTGATTGAATTCAATACTGGGAATTGGGAGATGCACGCCGCGGCTGCCGTAATAGGACGCGCTGATTACGCTGGTGGGGCGAGTTGCCGCTCGATGGCGAAATTCCACTCCTGTATATAGGCTGCTGGTTGATCGCGCAAAAAGATGTTGGCGTTGCTTCCCAGTCGGTACGATCCATCATTCACCGGCGTCGCTGAAGTGGGCTTGGGAATGCCGCCGGGGAAGGGATTGCTCAAAGTCGTCCTGGGAGTGTAGTCAGGGTTGGTTACATCGGCGTTCACTGTGTACCCATAAGGGGTGGTGACCAGACCCGGTTCCAGTCCGACCGGAACATAGAAGATTCCGTAACCTCCGCGCACCACGAATTTATCAAACGGCCTGTAAGCGAAGCCGACCCGCGGCCCGAAGTCTTTCCCATTAGCTGCCCGAATGGTGCGGGGGTTGCCGTTCCCTGTGAACAGAACGGCGCCCTTTGGTCCGTTCGGGATGGGATTTGGAGCATTGGGATCGAAATAGCTCAAGCGGTCGTGCGCTTCGCCCGTTCCCGTCTCCATTTCCCACCGCAGGCCGAGGTTTAAAGTCAGCTTGGGCGTGATTTTCCAGTTGTCCTGGGCGTAGCCGCCCAAATAGTGATGAAAGGTCGTCAGCGGCTCGGCATGTTCGAAGCTGAAGTTGCCTGCGCCGAGGAGAAAGCTTGCCAAGCCGAAGCCCTGTGTCGGAGTGGAAGCGGCCAGTTGATCCTGTTGAGTGAAAGATTGACCGAAGCTATAGGTCCCGGTGGGACTGAAGACCTGAAACGGGAAAAAACGTTAGAGCCGGTACTCACCTCCAAAATGAAGCGTGTGTTTGCCCCGGACGTAGAGCAACTGCTCCTGGACTCCTTGGGTATCGCGCGGCTGATTATTGTAGGCATTGCCGCCCAGGTTCGGGAAGGGGCCGCTGATGTCGAAGTTTGGATAGATGAGCACGTTCGCATTGGAGGCGATATACGACGGTAATCCGAGGTCGGTAGGGTTGAAGCCCAGCGCTCCAACCGGAATCTGTCGCGCATGGAAACGGGCATAGGTGTAACGGAAAACATTACTAAGCCGCGTCGTGATCTGGTAAGTATCGTCAATCCCTATGTTCGTGAAGGTGTCGTTTAGCGTCAAAGGGCTGATGGACTGCACGATGGCGGCCGGGCTCTTGTCGAGGTTCTCCTCCGAAGTAAACCTTCCAAAAAGGCGGTGCTTGTCGCCAAAATACTGGTCGACCCGGTTTGTGAATATGTCGCGAGAGTAGCTCTTGGAGGCCGAATAGTCGTAGTTCAAGCGCCCCGTGATGGAACTGCCCCGGACATTCG
>JBBSHP010000114.1:0-9157 GCA_038232555.1 Bryobacterales bacterium | reverse complement strand
TCTCCTGCCAAAGACTTAGCCTCATCTGAAACGTAACGCGAACCGCAGCCGTTCTGCAGTGGGAGGATGTGAATACAGCCAGAACACGATAAACGGATGCGGGGCTGGTTCATCGAGGTCCGTCTCGCCCTCGATTTGGAACGCACGGGCGGCGGCTTGGCTGGCGTTCGGCATAACATTGTGGGTAATTTCGAGCGAATAGACGTCCGCGGCATGTTCCTGTGCGCGGCTGTAAGCGTTGACGAGCGGCTCCGACAAGAACTGCGCCGCGGTGATAACCAACAGGAGCTCCGGGAAATTTGCGACATCGTTTAACGCGAAACGTAAACAGCGGAACGCAAGATACAGGCCCGCCAGTAACAGCAAGGAGCCGAATACGATTCCTTTGGCGATGTGATCGAGAGCGTAATGGCCGAGCTCGTGTGCGAATGTGGTGAGCAGTTCGGGGCCAGGCTCCTTCTGGATGATGGTATCGTACAGCACGACTCGCCGGGTCGAGCCGAAACCGGAGACATAAGCGTTCAGTGAGTTTGTTTTTGTGCTCGCCTCCATTTCAAAGAAACGATCCTGGGGGATGGAAAGCCCCGCGCGTGACAGCAGCTTCTCGATAGGGGAGATCAGCTCTGGGTGACTGCGAGTCAAAGGCGTGAATTTATTGAAAAGGGGCTCGAGAAGCGACGGTTCCAGGTAGACAGACGCGATCATAATCGGAACGGCTGAGAGCCAGGTGTAGAGCCACCACCGCTGTGGGCTCTTCTTCAGCAGGACGTAAAAGCCGCGAAATAGAAGGGCCGCAATTACTAGCCCGAGCAGTTGCTCCTTGATCCAGTCCGAGAACCAGGACGGCCAGCCTTGCACCGAAATGCCGTAGCGCAGCGATGCCGCGTGGCCGAACGCGTCGAGAGGAAGGGCCGCGAGAGCAACCAGCAATAAGACCGCTGAGATCACCACTATGGGTGGCGCGAGCGGCAGGCGCCTCACGAGCCGAGAACGGATGATGGCGAGCAACAGGATGACCTGTACTGCGAAGTTGGCGAAATGCACGAAGTAGCGCAGGTGCGCGTAATGGACTGCTTGCAGATACTTCTCGGGAGTCAGCGTGTAGCCGTCTGGGACGAGCTGCATTCTGACGGAATTGTACAATGAGCGTAAGTGGACAAACGAAGGATGTGCCCGAACTGCCGGGCTTTCATCACGACGGACGACAAAGTTTGTCCGTACTGCGATGTCGCGGTCGCGCCCCGGGTAGTTGAATCACGGGGCGGCGGTAGCGTGCTGGGTGGGCTGATTCCACAGGTGCGGTTTACGACCGTGATGATTCTGCTGGTCAACTTCGCTCTTTTTGTGGTGGAATTGATCAGCCCGCAGTCCCGCTTGGAGCAGTACGGCGCCAGCATGCCATGGCCGTATGTGCACGGGGAGTGGTGGCGTTTCATTACCGCTGGTTTTCTGCATGGCGGCATCCTCCACATCCTGATGAACTCGTGGGTTCTATTCGACCTGGGCGCGGAAGTGGAGGCGTTGTATGGAACCAGCCGGCTGATCGTATTTTATTTTGTTTCAACCGTGACAGGTTTCCTGATGAGCTCGATGCTGGGCCATTCGCCATCGGTGGGTTCTTCGGCCGGCATCTTCGGGCTGATCGGAGCCATGCTGGCATTCGGGTTTACCGATAAGTCGTCTTTGGGCGCGCAGGTAAAGTCGTTGTATGGAAGGTGGGTCATCTATGCGCTGGTTCTCAGTTTCATACCTGGCGTGGACTATTTTGCGCACATCGGAGGCTTGGCGGGCGGGTTTCTGACGGGTGTCCTGGCGAGCACACCGAGGGCTCGCCTGATGTGGAAAGAGCCATTGCTCCGTTATGCGGCCGGCATTTGCCTTGGACTGACAGCATTGAGCATAGGCCGGCTGTTTCTGGCGATTTTCGCGAAGCCTGGGGCCTAGCCGAATGACGCCAGGCTGGAGCCACGCCACTCTGGGGCGCACCGGTCTCCAAGTCGGGCGGCTTGGAATGGTCGTGGGCGAGAAAACATCGACAGCGCTCGATTGCTATCGTTTTGTTCTATCGAACGAAGCTGTGGATGTTTGATTGACCGGTCCATCCAATGCGGAGCAGGTGGAGCATTCTTTTAAAGCGTTCAAGTTGGGACCGATGAGCGATGAAGAGCTCGCGTGGATGCGCCGGGTCGGGCGCGCGATCAGTCCGCCCAAATCATGAGCGTCAATACCGTTTCGCTCTGCAGATGCAGACTTGACGTGGGCTGCCTGCGCTGAACTGCTCGCGGGTGAATTCACCAAAACGGGAATCCACGCGAAACCCTGTGGCGTCTAGAAGCAGCAGCAATTCTTCCGGGAAAATCACGCGCAAGCTGTATTGGATCAACTTCTGCGAAGCTCCAGGGCCCGACACATGCCACTGGATATGGCGGATCTGCTCAGCGCTGTCGTAGAGCGCGCTTTCCTCTATTTCGATTTCACCGCGAGTCGCATGGCTGGCGCGGAGGACTGGGTAGCATCTCCCCGGGTCACGGCCAAGCCCGTTAATATCCCAATTCGAGATGTCGAAAACCAATCGTCCCTTTTCATCCAGGTGCCGGAGCACAGCAGAGAGGCACTCTTTCAGATCGTGGGTGGTGAGTAGGTGGAGCAGCGAGTTGCCGGGAATCAGTACGGTAGAAAATCGGCCCGGCAACGCGAACCGGCGCATGTCGGCTTGGAGAAAGGTGACTGCCAGACTGGCGGCTTGCGCTTTTGCTCGGGCAACATCAAGCATGGCTAGGGATAGATCGATTCCAACTATCTCGACTGCCCTGCGTACCATATGTCGTCAGCAAACAGTCCTGCATAGGAGTGCTCTATTCTACTTGGAACTGCTGAGCGCTCTGGTAGGTCTGCTTACCCAGGTTGTCGCGAACGATCAGCAGGACGGTGTACTGGCCACTCTTCAGGTCTTTCGGGAGGGTTAGGCTCAACACACCAGGCGTGTGACGCTGCGGGTAGAAGGATTCGTTTTTCTCTCCGGCAGCTTTGGTCTGTTCGTAGGTGATCTCGCCTCCAGGACGCAACACCTTCAAGCCGTACTCGACGTCGAATCGGTTCTCTTCGCCGAGTTGATACCCTGTCATGTCGAAGCGGGCCCACACCGTATCGCCGGGCCGGTACGCGGGTGTCTTCAATGGTTCCTTATCCTCTTCGGTACGGAGAAACCGGAAATTCCGAACTGTCAACGTGTCGCTAGGAGCCAATTCGGACCCTTGTACAAATAGCGGGATGGAAGCCTGGGCCTCGCTGTGTCCGATGTTGTCTTTCACCTTGACGGTAACCCGGTACTGCCCGGTGTCGGCGATCCCCGGCAAGGCGATGGTATGGCGGATTTTGGGCGACCAGTCCTTGTCCTCCGCAGTGATGGTCGAAGCCAGTTTGCCGCTCTCGACTGGAATTACGAGCAGAGCTTTCGCGTCGCGGACCTCAACCTGGTAATCGAGATCAACCACTGAGTCGTCCTCTTTCGCGCGCTTGGCGAAACCTACAACTTGGCAGCTGAAGAACACCACGTCACCTGGCAAGAAGCGGAAATCGCCGGGTACGCGGGTGGCATCTTCGGATTGAGCCAGATCCAGGTGCTCGATCAAGAGCTTCTTATCCGCAGCGTGCACCAACAAAGTGACGGCTGCTAACAGCACGATTCGAAGTCGGCTTGCCATCGCTAGTACCATTGTAGGCAGGAGCAGCCAGGTGCCACTCGTCGTCTCTCTCTTTTTCGTTCTTCTATCAAGCGGCTCCGTACTCGCCCAATCCGAGCATCCCTTGACGGGACGTAAGATCGCTCCGATCATGGGCGTGGGTGGCGCGGGTTGGCTGGAACGCTCGGAGCGTGAAAGAGAGGAGGCGCCTAGTGCCGCCATTGACACCCTCGGCATACAGAAAGGCATGAACGTGGCTGACATCGGCGCCGGCACCGGATATTTTTCTTTCAGGTTGGCACGCCGCGTGGGTCCTTCGGGCAGGGTGTACGCCAACGATATTCAACCCGAGATGCTGGAACGTATTCGCGAAAGGGCCCAAACAGAAGGCATCGCCAACGTAGAGACAGTGCTGGGAGGCGAAGCCGATCCAAAGTTGCCGCCCGGCAAGATGGACGTAGTGATCATGGTGGACGTGTACCATGAACTCTCGCGGCCTCAAGAAATGCTGCAAAACATCCGTGCCTCGCTGAAGCCCAACGGACGTTTAATCTTGCTGGAATACCGTAAAGAAGACCCGGCCGTTCCCATTCGTCCAGACCACAAAATGAGCATCCCGGAGGTGCGGACGGAAGTTGAAGCGGAAGGATTCAAGCTGGACAAGGTACTCGAGACACTTCCGCGGCAGCACATCTTCTTTTTCAAGAAGCTGTCGATGTAGCGGTATAATTTCCGCACGGGTTATGAACTACTTCGTCTCGCGAGGCGGGCAGCAGTATGGCCCGTATGCGGTTCCAGATCTGCAGCGCTATCTCGTCGAAGGGTCGATTCAATATTCCGATCTGGCCCGGACGGAAGCGATGTCGGAATGGCTACCGCTCTCGCAACTTCTAGAACCGGGACAAACGCTTCCGGTGCCCCCCGGAACTGGCCGGATTCCCCCCTCGCTACACTGGGGTTTTGTGCTGGTGCTGGGCATGATCACCGGAGTGTTCCACTACGTCTGGATGTTTGTTCAGGCAGCGTTTGTGAAGAAGATCGATCCGCAAAGCAGAGCGATGCTGCTGTACGCGCTAGGGGTGCTGGCGATGATTGGTGGCGTAGTGGTAGCCGTGGTATTCGCGTTTGCTATGACGTGGGGGTCAGAGGGTCGGGATCCGACCGTTCCAGCCATCGGTATGGGATTCCTCATGATGGTGGTGATCATGGCCGGCTCCTCGCTAATGATCGCAGGCGCCTTCAACATCCGATCTTCAATGCTCCGATACTACAACAGCGTTGAGCCCATCCAGCTTCGCCTCAGCACCGTGATGACGTTTTTCTTCAATACGCTGTATATCCAGTACCATCTCACCCGCATCGCAAAATGGAAACAGACAGGCATCATCTCTCCGCAGTAATTTTTGATTACGGCAACGTTCTCAGTCAGCCGCAGTCAAGCTCTGAGGTTCGGGGCATGGCTGGTCTAATGGACCTCGACCCCGCCCGGTTCCAGGAGGCTTACTGGAAATTCCGGGTAGCCTATGATGAAGCGGAACTCGACCCTGAATCCTATTGGCGCTCCGTTGCCCGCGCGGCCGACCGGAACATCAACGCCGACCAGATCGGACAGTTTCGGCGGATGGACATCCAGAGTTGGGTGCGACCCAATCCGGCCATGGTAGCGTGGGCACAACTCGTGCGTGAAGGCGGTGTGAAGACGGCGGTGCTGTCCAACATGCCGGCCGATTTGTTGGCGTATCTTCTGGGACCTGAATCGTGGCTTCCTGACTTCGATCACGTGACCTTCTCCTGTGAAATCCATTGCTCCAAACCCGCTCCGGAAATTTACCGGCATTGTCTGGATGGGTTGGGAGTCGCTGCCTCGGAAGCCCTATTCATCGACGATCGCGAGCCGAATGTAGAGGGAGCACGGCAACTTGGAATGCACGGCCTACTATTCACGGATGTGCCAACGGCAATCAGCGAACTAAATGAACGCTATGCTTTACCTGCGTTAGTTGTGTGCAAATGAGGTGAGTCTATGATGCGTTGTTTGTTGCTGCTCTTGTCGATTGTGGCTGTTAACGCCGGCGAACTTCCCATCATTCCTGTAGAGCATCAGCCGTTTGCGGCCCAGGTGCTGCGGATCTTGGACGCGCTGCAGATTGCCGGCGAACCGCTGCCGGCCAGCGAGACGGCGGAGCTAAAACGGTTGGCAGGTCAGATCGGTGAACGCCCGGCGCGCCGTATGCAACAGCTTCTGGACAGCCACTGCCTCGTCGGCGTGAACATCAATCCTGAAAGCCGGGTTAAGGCGCAGGAAGGGCCGGCCAAGCCCGAGTTGGTTCAGCAGGGCTGGCGAACGTTTTTAATCAAAGTGCACAATGAAGCCGGAATCACGCCGGTTCTGGCGGTGGATAGCCGAAATGCGGGAAGACTGGCCGGCTCGGATGAGGGCGCGGTCTCGCGAAAATTTCTCGATATCCAGTTGGTGACTAAGCCGCCCATGAAACCGTATCTTTCCGGGCTTGGCGTAGAGTACCGGATATTGCAGCTCTCCTCCAGAGATGCGGGAAAAAGAGAAGCCCGGCTTAGCTTCAATGTCGGGCAAGGAACGCAGGACCTGGGCTTTCGCAGCGACGTCGACATTCTTTTCATCTGTCAACCGGCCACCAAGATCACGATGCGGGTTCTGGATTTCGATACCCGGCCGACCACCGCCTCCTTCCTGATCCGCGATACCGCCGAACGGGTCTATCCTTCCCAGGCCAAGCGACTGGCCCCCGATCTGTTTTTCCAGCCACAGGTATATCGCAGCGATGGGGATTCGATCACGCTACCGCCCGGCGAATACAACATCGAATATACACGCGGGCCGGAGTACCGCAAGAAGACCCAACACGTCCAGGTCGGCAACAATCCTCTTGCTCTAACATTTAAGCTGGAGCGTTGGATCGATCCTGCCCGGCAGGGATGGTATTCAGGCGATCACCATATCCATGCCGCCGGTTGCGCTCACTATGAAAAGCCGACTGAAGGGGTGTATCCGAGCGACATGATGCGCTATATCCTGGGCGAAGATTTGAAAGTAGGATCGGTGTTGAGTTGGGGCCCAGGCTGGTACTTCCAGAAGACTTTTTTTGAGGGCAAGGATCACGCACTCTCGACGCCTGAAAACCTGATGCGATACGACGTAGAGGTTTCCGGCTTTCCGTCCAGCCATACCGGCCATATCGTGCTGCTGAACTTGAAGGAGGAAGACTATCCTGGAACCAAGCGCATCGAGGACTGGCCCAGCTGGGGTGTTCCCATTTTCCGTTGGGCGAAAAAGCAGGCAGCCGTCACCGGATTTGCGCATTCCGGCTGGGGGCTCGGTCTGAAGACTGAGGCGCTGCCCACTGATGAGGTTCCACCATTCGACGGTATCGGAGCGAATGAATACATCGTCTCCGTTACGCAGAACCTAGTCGATTTTATTTCTACGGTAGATACCCCGTACGCCTGGGAGCTGAACATTTGGTATCACGCCCTGAACGTGGGATACAGGACGCGCATCAGCGGAGAGACCGATTTCCCGTGTATTTACGGCGAGCGCGTGGGTCTAGGCCGAAGCTATGTTCGTCAGGCACATACTGGCGATTACCGCGATTGGACGAACGGGATCCGGGAGGGACGCAACTATGTGTCGGACGGAAAGAGCCACCTGCTCGATTTCAAAGTAAATGGGATACAGATGGGCGAGGGCACGAGTGAGGTAAAGCTCGCTCAGAGTAGCACCGTTCACGTCACCGCGAGCGTGGCCGCCCTGCTGCAGGAAGCCCCCGATCCAGAGCTGCAGAGCCGACGGTACGATGAAAAGCCCTATTGGGATTTGGAACGCGCCCGCATCGGTGTTTCGCGTACGGTTCCACTGGAGCTGATCGTAAATGGTGTAGCGGTGGCAAGAACCGACATAGACGCGGATGGAAGCCAGCGCGCTGTTTCTTTCGAGACAAACATCAAACAAAGCAGTTGGATAGCCCTGCGCATTCTTCCTTCATCGCATACCAATCCGGTGTTTGTACTCGTAAACGATAAGCCAATTCGCGCCTCGCGTCAGAGCGCCGAATGGTGTCTGAAGGCGGTGGACCAGTGCTGGAAACAGAAGAGTCCGCAGATTCGGGCCTCCGAGCGGTTGGAAGCGGAGCAGGTTTACGAGCTGGCTCGTCGAGCCTATCGGGAACGGCTGTCTGAGACTCCTGGCGGGTCGAAAGCAACGGTCAACTGAGGCGGGATAAAAAAAGTGAAGCAACCAATTGCGGGTTGCTCCACTTATAAAGGGAAGAACTCTGAGGAGACTACTCGAAACAGTCTTACAAGGAACGGACGATCGTGATGGGTACCGGCGCGGACCGTTTACCATTCGCGTCGATGACCGTCAGTCTCAACATGTACGTTCCGGGCCCGTTGACGAGCTGGATAGTAGCAGTAGGACTGGTCGGCGATTGCAGAATTGCCGGCTGAAGGCCACCAACGAACTCGTACAGGTAAGTGACACCCATCTGCGGCGTGGATCCGCTCGCATCCAGGACCACTTGCGTCACCGCCGTTCCGGCGGTAGTGGTAAGTGTGCCTCCAGAAAGCGTGCCACCCGTTCCCGCGCCCGCTTTGACCGAGGCATTAAGGGACGGTCTGGTGATCGGAATACCTGCCGAAGACATGTTGATGGGGCCATTCACGCCATTCGGGAAAAACCCACCTTTCGTGGCATTGGCAGTATTGCCATAGACGATGAAAAGAACTTCACCAGGCGTCCGAACTTGGACTAGACCCATATCGTCCACGCTGAAGTACTTCGTGCCGGAAGGCGGGGGCAAAATGTCTTTGCCATCCAATTGCATTGTGGGAACTCCAAGACGTGCAACTAGTTGCCGCACACCTGCGGCGTGTTCCCCTTCTACTAATGCGATCCGGGCAGCGACGCCGAGGATCATCTTGTCCATGATCAGCGGGGCGGCGCCGGCATAAGCAGTGACTCCTACATCTTCGAAGGCACGCGCCAGGGTGAGGAATTCGGCTTGATTATTGAAGCCGATTCCTAAGGCATCTAACTTGATTGCTGGCCTGGACACCGGCATAGCGCCGGCAGCCGTGAGCGCACCACGAATCAGGGTAACGTGGGCCCTTTCATCAGTAGCAATCTGGTTGGCGATGTCGCTCGTGGCGTTGTCCGAGAAGGTAACTTGCTTGCCGCCCGTGACACTGCCCTGAGTGCCAGAGCCGGTGATGCCAATTCCAACCTGGTCGATCGACCTACCCTGGGTTGCAAAAGTGTAGAATTCGGCTTCGAGATATTCCAGGTTCAATGCGAAGTTTAAGATGTCTGCATCGGTCGGTCCCGCTGCGGGTTGCGCATTTCCTTTACTGGCCAGAGTACCGACGGCGGCGGTAGCAGCGCTCGCAATCGCAATATTTCTTAGGAATCCCCGACGGTTCGGGGCTTCCGCTATAAC
>JBBSHP010000113.1:0-9197 GCA_038232555.1 Bryobacterales bacterium | reverse complement strand
GTATGGAAAGGGAGCGGCCGGGGTTATGGCCGTAAATACAAAAACCGGCGATGATGTTTTGCGGTACTCGGCCACCAACTTCATCCCCGGAGTGGAATACCGAAAAGGTCTGGTTGTCGGAAGTTTTACTCCGCGTCTCAGTTTGTCAGGCCCTGTCCGCAAAGGGAAGATCTGGTTTGCGGATACCGTGGCTACTCAGTATCAGAATGATGTGGTCCCGGATTTGCCGGCTGGACAGGACCGCACGGCAAGTTGGCGTGTGAGCAACATGCTGCGGGCTCAGGCGAATCTGACCCCGTCCAATATCCTCTACTCCGGAATCTTAACCAATCTCTGGGTGGCGTCGCGTACGGGACTGAGTGCCCTGGACCCGCTGGAGACTACCGTGGACCGGCGCGCGCGCCAATGGTTTTACGACATCAAAGACCAGATCTACTTTGGCCGCGGATCCCTTCTCGAAGCTGGCATCTCCACCAACCGCACCTTCGGGCGCGAGATCCCGCAAGGGCACGAGTTCTACATCTTCACACCCCTGGGCAGGCGCGGGAACTATTTTTCCGACGGCACCCAACGCTCTACCCGCGATCAGGTGCTGGTCAATTATTTCTCGCCATCGTTTACCTGGGCAGGCGCCCATCAACTCAAGATGGGAATTGACCTAGACCGGCTTCGTTACTGGCAGGATATACGGCGCACAGGGTACCGTGAATTTCGAGCCGACAGCAGCATCGCGCGCGAGGTCTTCTACGGAGGAAACGGCCAACTCCGGCAGGGCAACTTCGAGTCGTCCGCATATCTGCAGGACTCCTGGCGCGTTCGCCCGGGCCTGCTCCTGGAGCTAGGCATCCGCGCCGACCGCGACACAATCCTTCGCAACTGGAACTGGGCGCCCCGCGTTGGTTTCGCCTGGAATCCGCCAGGCCTGCAGCGCACCAAGGTGTCCGGGGGCTTCGGCTTGGTCTACAACGCTACCAACCTTGGGTTGTTTACGCGCCCGGCGGATCAGTATCCAATCACGACTTTTTACCCTCAGGACAGGGGATTTCCGTACTCCGGAGTCTCCACCTACCTGGTCGACAGGCGTCTCGGCAGTCCGCGTTATCGGAACTTCAACTTGGGCATTGAGCAGCAGTTGCCCGCCGGTCTTTTCGCGAAAGTTCAATCGAACTACCGGAGCGGCTCGCATGGCCTCAGCTATTTCGATACCTCCCAATCTCCCTTAATTGGCTTAAATCCCGATGTCGTTTACCAATTGCAGGACGGCCGTCGAGACCAGTTCAAATCCCTGGAATTCACCTTGCGGCAGAACCTGCAGAAGCAATACGAGTGGCTGGTGAGCTATACACGGTCGCGCAGCACCTCCAATTCCGTGATTGATTTAAATGCCGACCAACCTTTGATCGTCCCCAGGAATGCCGGACCGCTTCCCTGGGATTCACCAAACCGGGTTATCAGCTGGGGATTGCTACCAACTTTCTGGAAGAAGTGGTCCGTTGCATACCTGGCGGAATGGCACTCGGGATTTCCTTTCTCGATTCAAGACGAGCGTGGCCTGGTTCTCGGAAGCGTCAATTCAGATCGATACCCGAACTTTTTCGAGCTGAATTTGCACACGGAGCGGGAATTCGAGTTGCGTGGACAGCGCTGGGCATGGCGCATGGGCTTGAACAATATCACGGGCAGGCATAATCCCGACGTAGTGAATAATCGAATCGAATCGCCCCGCTTCCTGAACTTCTATGGAGGCCAGGGCCGAGCCGTGAACCTCCGGGTACGCTGGCTGGGGAAATCGTGACGCGTACCATCGCCCTATTGTTCATGACCACCACCCTGTTCGCCGCCCCGCCCCTTCGGTTCCGTGAGCACACCATCGCTACGGGCCTGAAAGGCGGTTATCAGGTAGTCCCTTTTGACGTGAATCACGATGGCAGGATCGACTTGATCGCGGTAGCTAGCGGCATGACCGATCTGGTTTGGTTCGAGAATCCCGGGCCAGGCAAGGATAGCTGGGAACGCCATGTCATCGCGAGCAATCTGCCCCGCATGATCAACGTTGCCGCGGCCAGCCTGGATAGCTCTGGAGTTCCGACTCTGGTGCTCGCGTACGAATTCTCGATGGATGCCAGCAAGAGCATTGGTATCGTTGCGGTCCTGAATAGCGATGGTGACCCACGGCGCCCCTGGAAGATTACCGAAATCGATCGACTGCCGACCTCACATCGACTGCGCTGGGCCGACATTGATGGATCCGGCAAAAAGGTCCTGGTGAATGCCCCGTTAACCGGAAAAGACGCGTCACCTCCGGAATTTCGTGGGCGCGTTCCCTTGGTCTTTTACCGTCCAGGCGAGTGGAAGCGCCAACTGATCGACGACCGCAATGAAGGTGTCGTGCATGGGATCGCGATCGCCGATTGGGACGGCGACGGCCGGGATGAGATTCTCACCGCCAGTTTTCTAGGCATTCACTTATACAAATACGGACAGGGAACCGGACCGCAGTGGTCCCGCACGGAGATCGCGAAGGGTGATCCGGCTCCATGGCCGAAAAGCGGAACCAGTGACATCGCTCTGGGGAAAACCGGACGCCAGCGCTTCCTTGCCGCCATTGAGCCCTGGCACGGCAACCAGGTGGCGGTCTATCGCCAGAGCGGATCCTCCTGGGTGCGGCAGGTGATCGATGACACCCTGGTGGATGGTCATACCATTCAGGCAGCGGATCTGGACGGTGACGGCAATGACGAGATCGTCGCGGGTGGCCGCGGCAAGCCCCACAGCGTGTATCTGTATCGCCTTGACGGCGCACATTGGACGCGGCAGACGCTCGATGACGGCGGCATGGCGTCCGCAGCCTGTGCGATCGCGGACCTGAGCGGGCACGGCCGCCTGGATGTGGCGTGCATTGGCTCGGCTACACAGAACTTAAAGGTTTACGAGAACCTCTCGACCGAGAAGCTGGGGCGATGAAGGCAACGTCGCTGGTCGACATGATGCTGGCTTGCGTGACATGCATGGCCTCGCTTGCGGCACCTCTGCTTGCGGGCGCTAATATCCAGTTCCTCAAACTTCAGCGCTCAGTGATTGAGGACCGCTTGCGCTTGGCTCCGGGGGAGGACTCCAGCCGCGAAGTATCTTTGCACAAAATCTTTGAACAGGCGGGTTGCACCGCTGGCCAGCTTCTGGAACTTCCCGTCAAGCACTCCAAGTTGCCAAACGTGGTTTGCACTCTGGTCGGGGAGACAACCCGAATCATCATTGTGGGTGGACATTTCGACCACGTCACCGCTGGTGGGGGATTCGTTGATAACTGGAGCGGCGCTTCGCTCCTGCCCAGCCTTTATGAGAGTCTCAAAACGGTCCTGCGCCGCCACACCTTCGTGTTTATTGGCTTCACCGATGAAGAAAAAGGGCTGATCGGGTCGCGTGCTTATGTTCACGCGCTTAGTAAAGAAGAGGCGGCGAACATCAGCGGCATGGTCAACCTGGATTCGCTCGGCACCTCGACGACCAAGCTGGAACTGAATCGCGGCAGTAAGGTGCTGGCCAATGCGCTCGCCGCGGTTGCGCAATATTTCAAGCTGCCACTAACGATCGTAGATGTCCATGCCGTCGGCCGCTCGGATTCCGACTCATTCCAGGATCGAAAAATACCCGCGTTGAATCTGCACTCGCTGACGCAGGAGACCTGGCCGATTCTCCACACAAATCAGGATCAACTCGCCGCGATTCAATTGGATGCGTATTTCGATAGCTACCGGCTGATAACAGCCTACCTTGCGTATCTGGATGTCACCCTGGACGCTAACGAGTAGCCGAGTTATTTTTCGGGTTGTTTCTCGGGCGCGTTCTTCGGTACTGAATCGCCCGTGACGGAGATTGCCATTGGCTTCAGATCAATATCTTGCGTGGCTTCAATCGTCACCGGAGTATCCAGCGGGATCTCGGATGCTTTGATCTCCCGTTCGTCACTCAGGAATTTCGTTTTGCGATTTCGTCTAATCGATACGGTCTGAATTTCTTCGTTTTGAATCACGATCTCTTTGCTCGTCAGATCCTTCAGCGTGCCGCGAAACGTGCCCGCCAGGTCCTTCACGGCGGTGGTATTTAGACCCTGCCGGGGCGATGCGGAACGCCTCTCCCGAGTGTTGCGAGTCTGGCCGTACGTCAACGAACCAAGCACGAACACAAATAGCAGCAAAACCTTTGAGGTCCGCATAGCTTCAATCTCGCATGGGGGCATGCCGCTACTTACCCGGAACGGCGCATTCGGAATCGCTCGCGAAAAAACGGGTTGATTTTCTCGGATGGGAGACCCACAGGCTTCCCACCTTGGCCGTCGGGTTATAAGTCACGGGGTTTTCCAGCGAGCAAAAAACTGTGAGCCAGTAATTATTATCGCACCCCAACCAAGGAGAGCCTTGTTCTTGGTCAGCAGTCCAGCCGAGACCATTATGACGCCTATTTTAGCGCTCCATAACTGCTTATGGTGGAGATGAAACCGAACCGATTGATTGCAACGACTGCAACAATTACGGCACCGACCACAATCGCGAGGATCAGGAAGGCTCCCGCTTTGGCCGCTGTTGTGAGCGGTACGACCGCCGACTGCACTTCACCTGGACCCGAACCAGGGATGTAATCAACGATGCCTTCTCCCGGCGGCTCTTCCAACGATATCGTTCCACCTAGCGTTGTGTGGCCGCGTACGCTCGGACCGAGAACATACCCGTCGCTGCCGTCCTCTAGGGTTGCTTTCATCCACTCGCGTCCTTCGAACTCCTCCGCACGACCAAGCTGCAACTCATGGTCTTTAGGAATCTGGGCTATCACGCTCGAACTCAAATCGCGATCCCGATAGACCAGAAGCGTATTATCCGTCGTGGTCACCTTCTGTGGCATGGTGCAAATAGTATACACCGCACTCTGACTACCGACTTGTCCATTTCCACGCCGGCCCTTTCAGCCAGGTTATACAGCGCTGCCACAAGGATACGAGCACAAATCCCGGTTTCGATAGCGCCAGTCGCCTTCTGCTGAGCGGAAGCGATTGAAGCAAGGAACACAAGCACGAACAAAGCAACTCTCATTTTGCGTGCACCTTCAGCCACCGCTCCACCTCGGCGCGTCCCTGTGCGCCAACCGATTTATTTGCCCTGAGTCCATGGCTGCTTTTAGCCCCCTTTACCAACGGCCCAAATCCACGCCAGAGCCACCCAACTTCCCGATCACAATTCATCACCATACCGTTTGCACATTGGAGGCCCGGATGCGTCTGTCCCGGCGGATGACAGGCACACCCAGATAAGCCGCCGTTGCTGCAACGATACCATCCGGCATATCCGGCACAGCGTCTCGAGGAACCCGGCGCATGGCCTCGACAATCTCTGCAGTGAGGGGAGCTTCTTCGATCACGTAATCATGGTCAGCTAGAGCCTTCTTCAATTCTTCATACGCCGTCACGGGAAGGCGTTTCTTTTCGGTCAGGTAAACGATCTCTGCCAAGCTGATCGGGGAAAGCACGATATCATTCCCGGCCGTCGCGGCGGCATCAATGAAGGTGCGCGCGGTAGCCGATAGAAGGGGGTTCTTAAACAAGTACCACAGGGCTGTGTGTGTGTCAGCAACACCGGCAATCACGGAATGTCCTCGGCAAAGCCTCGGAACATCTCCCTGCGGTTCTCATCAATGTCCTCCGCGGATGGTCCAGGTCCATATTTCGCCAGCAACCCGAAAGCCGATTTTTTGGGCTGGCGCACTCGCTCCGCTTCCTCGGATAATGCCTGTTCTAAAAGCTGGCGGGCGTAACCAGAGGCCGTTACGCCTTGCGCGCCGGCCTTGGCTTTCAACGCGGCTTCCAACGCATCTGGAATTTCAATGTTCAGGTTCATGCCGACGAATCCTTCTCTTTCCACAGTACCGGATATCGGGCCTTCTGTCACCGAAGTCTTGCCTTGACGGACTGCAACGGCGAACCCGCTCTACAATAAAAAAGATGATTGAACGTAATGCGCGGAGCGTCACCGCACAGGCGAAGACCACCTCAGATACGGCGAGCGTCACTCCCCGTGTGGTCCTCTTCGATTTCGATGGGACTCTGTCCCTGGTCCGCTCCGGCTGGATGGACATCATGGTTCCCATGATGATCGAGCTTCTGCTGGAGCTCAAAACCGGTGAGACGGAAGCACAGGTACGTGGTGTGGTCGAAGAATTTGTATGGCGGCTCACTGGTAAGGAGACCATTTATCAGATGATCGCGTTGGCTGAGGCCGTCCAAGCCCGTGGGGGCCAGCCGCTCGATCCCCTGGTCTACAAGAAGATGTATCTGGATGCGCTGTGGGTGAGAATTGAGAGCCGGGTAGAAGAGCTCCGGCGAGGCCACGTCTCTCCCGAAAAGTATCTGGTTCCTGGTTCCCGCGCTCTACTGGAAGGCCTTCGTGAACGTGGCATGAAGATGTATCTGGCCAGCGGCACGGATGAGATCTACATGAAGGAGGAGGCACGTCTCCTCGACGTTTCCCGGTATTTCGATGGCGGCGTCTATGGCGCGCTCGACGATTACAAGAGCTTCTCGAAAGCTATTCTGATCCAGCGCATTCTCGCTTCATCCGAGTTCCAGGGACCTGAGTTTCTCGGCTTCGGCGATGGCTACGTCGAAATCGAAAATGTGAAGCAGGTGGGCGGAGTTACAGTAGGAGTGGCCAGCGCCGAGCCGGAGTGTCAGACTGTCGATGAGTGGAAACGCAAGCGGCTGATCGGAGTGGGAGCCGACTACATTGTTCCGAATTTCTTATGTCACCAAGAACTGTTTACGACGCTGTTTCCGGACCAATAAAATCCAAGTACGAACTCTTCGATCGTTCGCAGCTGAAGATCAAGCCGATCGACCAGCGCGAGCACGATCTTAAGATAGATACCTGGATGGCTCTGGAGGACGAAACGCCTGTCTTCGAGCATGACGACCTTGCTGCGGTCTCCGAGCGCTTGCATCGGGCCAAGGCCAAAGGACGGGCGCGGGTGTTAATCATGGGCGGACACGTCGTGCGCGCCGGGGTCAACAATCACCTCATCGACATGATGGAGCAAGGGTTCATCGACCACATTGCGATGAACGGCGCGGGCGCCATTCACGACTTCGAACTCGCTCGCATCGGCGCCACCACCGAAAGCGTGGAGCGGTACATTCGTTCGGGAGACTTTGGTCTCTGGAGCGAGACCGGTGAGTTGAACGACTGGGTCTCCGAGGCGCACAAACTCTCGCTGGGGTTGGGTGAGAATGTCGGGAGGCAGATTTACCGCAGCACGTTTCCGTACCGGCGGCTCAGCATTCTCGCTTCCGCCTACCATCTGGGCATCCCGGTAACGATTCATGTCGGCATCGGGTACGATATTGTGCACGAGCATCCCAACTGCGACGGCGCGTCGTATGGGGCCGCCAGCTACCGGGATTTCCTGATTTTCGCTAAGACTTTGGAAAGGCTGGAAGGCGGCGTGATGATGACCTTCGGCTCGGCTATCATGGCGCCGGAAATCTTCCTGAAAGCGCTAGCGATGGTGCGCAATGTAGCGCATCAACGTGGCAAGACCATCAAGAAGTTCACCACTGCGGTGTTCGATATTTGGCCCATTCGCGGCGATTTTCGCAAGGAACTGGACAAGGACGATCCGGGCTACTTCTTCCGGCCGCACAAAACCATTCTCGTCAGGACCGTGGCCGAGGGCGGCGAGAGCTACTACTTTCAAGGTGAGCACCGGGCCACCCTTCCAGCATTAAGAAAGACTCTGATTGACGCCTGAGCAGATTCTATCCGGTTTCCCAAACATCTCGGCCCTGGTGGTTGGCGATATCTGCCTGGATCGCTGGTGTTCGTACGATCCCACCCTGGCCGAGCCGTCACGAGAGACGGGCATCACCCGGCTGGCTGTGATCGGCACTGAGGTCACCCCCGGAGCGGGCGGCACGGTCGCTAACAACCTGGCGGCCCTGGGCATCGGGCGCGTCGCAGTGCTGGGCGCGATTGGAGCGGATGGGTTTGGACATGAGTTGATGGGCGCCTTGAGCAGTCGCGGCATATCGCCCGAGCTACTGATCCGCTCCGATGAGTTGCCCACTTTCACCTACACCAAGTTAATCAATGTCCAGACCGGAATCGAGGATCAGCCGCGCGTGGATTTCATTCACACCAAAGAGCTCTCGCAGTCCATCGAGCGTCAGCTTATCGAGCACCTCCGGGAGTGCAGCCGAAGCTTCGACGTGATCTTTGTCGCGGATCAGGCGGAGACCACTCGAGGTGGAGTGGTCACGCCCAAGGTCCGCGAGGCAATCACCGGCATCGCCCGGCAAAATCCGGAAAAGGTGATCCTGGTCGATTCCCGAATGCGCTCGGAGTTGTTTCGGAACGTGATCATCAAGCCGAATCACCAGGAGGCAGAAGGCGCCTGTAGAAGCTTATTCGGCAAAGTGGATCACCAGCGGCTCCGGGAGGCGGTCGGTTCTCAGGTGCTGTTCGTGACCCAGGGTCTGCGCGGCGTGTTGGTAGTGGAACCAAGCAGAACAACCCTGGTTCCCACCCGGGCGGTAGCAAATCCGGTTGACATCTGCGGAGCCGGCGACAGCTTCTCTGCGGGCGCGGGAGTTGCGCTGGCGCTAACCGGATCCGCGGTGGAAGCGGCCCGCTTCGGCAACCTGGTTGCGTCCATCACCATCATGAAGAAGGGCACCGGCACGGCTAGTCCCGAAGAAGTGCTGACAGCGGACGAGAATGCACACGCTCGCGATTGACATCGGGGGCACCAAGTTCTCGATGGCCGTCTTCGAACCCTCGGGCAACATGGTGGCTAGGAAATCTCGCGCGACAGACCGCGCCGGCGGACGAGACTGGATGTTGGAACAAATCTCAGCCGTAACGCGGGCCTGGCGGAAGGACTTCGCCTTTGATCGATGCGGCGTTGGCTTCGGTGGACCGGTCCTATTCGATCGGCAGCGCGTTGCCAAGTCCACCCACGTGGGCGGATGGAGCGACTTCGATTTGCCGGATTACCTAGAAAGTGTCGTCGGGGTTCGGCCCATAGTGGACAACGACGCCAACGTAGGGGCGCTCGGCGAGGCCCGGTACGGGGCTGGGCAGGGATTTCGGCCGCTGTTCTACATGACCCTGTCCACTGGCATCGGGGGCGGAATCGTGCTCGGGGATCGCGAGGTG
>JBBSHP010000112.1:0-9225 GCA_038232555.1 Bryobacterales bacterium | reverse complement strand
TGAACTGGCGCAGCACATCGGTGAGATTGGCATCAGGATCCCAGCCCAGCGCGCTCCACACGAACTTATTCACATCGTCGTTGCACCCTTCCGAATACGTGAGAAACCCGATCGTATAGGGCTGCGTGACCCGGAAAATATTAGCCTCGTCGCGAGGGCGCGGGTTGATCACCTCGCGGCCCTCGGTCAAGGCATAAGCGACATCCCAATCCGGTACCGGAAACTGAGCCTGGCGGCTGTGCGTGATGTCGGGATAATTGCGGATCGGATACTTTTTCGGAATGCGGGCGCGCAGCTCGGGCAAACTCACGCGTTGCTGAGGCCCGAACACGATGCCGGTCAGCCAGGCCGGCTGCTGATCCATGATGCCGTAGAACTCGTCCATCCACTTGGCGTCGAAGCTTTGCGGCGACATCCACATCTGCGCTTTGGGATGATACTGATGCAGCACACGCGTCTCTTGCTCGAGCAGCGCCATCATGTATTTCGGCTGCGTGTGGCCCGGATCGCCGCCTGGCACGAAAATGGCATCGATTCGCGGCAGCTTCTTGTAGACCTCGGCCCATTCGTGCAACGCAAATTCAACTGTCTTCGGATCGGAGTAATCCTTGTCCATGGCCGGATACCAGATCCAGACATCCAGGCCGTAATCGTCTGCGATACGCGACATCTCCGTCATCATCTGCATCGGCGGAAGCGGAAAATGCGGGCTGTCGGCAGCGTCGTCGGACCGGGGCGGAATCAACTCGATGGCATTCGTGCCAAACACGGCCAGGTCGCACATGTACTGATCCCAGATGGGCACGCTCCAAGCGTCATAGGCATTGGTCTTCGGCCGGTACCCGAGCTGGTGGCCTCGCAGAGCATACTTGGGGGCAGTGGTGACCTGGAACCCGTCATCGACATTGATGCGGCCCTTGTTGAGGTGCATCTCGCGAAGGAGGCGGCCCACGCCGAACAGAACACCGCGCGCATCGTTGCCGGCCACCGAAACAGCACTGCCCGACACTGAAATTGCATAGCCTTCCGCCGGTCCCCGTGCTCTGACGATCGTAATCGCAGGCCCGTTCCCGGTTGCCGTGGTGGGTAGCCGGATCTGGCTGCGCTTCTCAACTTCTTCCACTAGCATCTGAACCGCTTTTGATTCCTGCTTGGTTAAGCCGCCAGGCGCAACAACATGCGCATTGGTCAGATCGAGCGCACTCGCGACACCGATACCTAGCAAACCACCCGCAGCGATGGCTTTAAATAACAGGCTGGAGAACACTCAGCGATTATATCGGCCCGCTATGGAGCGTTGCCGGTGAGTTTCGGAACCAGCATCCACTTCAGTGTGCCGCGGGGCTCTGCGGAGAATGTATCGAAATCGATCCGCAGCAAGGCGCCTTTCTTGAAATCGATTCGGAGAGCGGGGAACCCGAGTAGGTATCCAGCCAGATCGGTGAACAGCGGATCGTGTCCGGCCAGCAGTAACTGCGGCTCGTCACGGTGGACGCGCACCTCCTCCCAAACGCTGGCAGGTGTTGACGCCGGGACCAGCGCTTCCGTGCGCAGCAGCTCACCTTTGTACTTCAGCACCTCCGTCGCGATTTCGGCGGTTTGGACAGCACGCTTATATGGGCTGGTCAGAATCAACGACGGCTCCACATCGGCCTTCAGCGCGGCTTTCAGAACACTCTTGAGTTTCCGCTTTCCGTCGGCGGTCAGGGCGCGACTGGCGTCAGATTGGCCCGCTGAACCCTCTTCCGCGATTCCGTGCCGGAGCAGATAAAGTTCCATCATCTGTTAGTCTACAGAGTTGAAACTGAACTTCGAGAGAGCCGCGTTTTACCTGACGGCAACGTCCGTAGTCGCGATTCTGTTCTCGATTGCAGCATCGCAAATCCTGCTGGGGTTGGCGTTTGCCGCGCTCTTGTTGTCGGGAGAGAGAATGCGCCTGCCGCCCATCAAGCTTCCGCTCGCCCTCTTCCTTGCAGGCACAGTCGTGTCGCTACTCTTTTCCGCGGATCCCCGCGCCGGAACACCCCAAATCCGAAAGTTTTTTGTATTTTTGACATTGCTGCTGGTGTACAGCACGTTCAAGAGTGTCGCGCAGGTCCGCACGGTTGTGCTCATCGCCGCGGGCGTCACCACCCTTTCGGCTGCCCGCAGCCTCTTTCAGTTTCTTCAGAAATTTGAAGAAGCCCGCGCTGCCCATCAGCACTTTTACGACTATTACGTGGGCGAGCGTATCACCGGCTTCATGAGCCACTGGATGACTTTCGGCGGCGAGGAGATGATGGTCCTGCTGATGCTCGCGGCATTCCTGTTCTTCTCGCAACAAAGAAGGTGGAAGATTGGCGGGTGGATCTGCGCTGGGATCCTCAGCCTGTCAATTGTGCTTGGGTTCACCCGAACTATCTTCCTGCTCGGCCTGCCCCTGGGTGTTCTGTACCTGCTCTGGTTCTGGCATCGCTGGCTCGTGCTGGCGCTGCCCGCGATTGCGGTGATTGGCATTCTGGCCGTCGCTCCGCTCCGCCAGCGCGTAGTCTCCATTGCGCAGCCCCGGGGCGAAATGGACTCGAATCTCCATCGCACTATCACGCGCAGGACCGGGCTCGAGATGATCAAAAAACATCCATTACTGGGGCTGGGACCTGAGCAGGTCAAGGCGCAGTTTGACAACTATGTTCCCGCCGATATCCAGCGGCCGCTGCCGCGCGGCTGGTATGGACACCTCCACAACATCTATCTCCAGTACGCGGCGGAGCGAGGCATTCCCACGCTGCTCGCGCTGCTCTGGTTGATCGGGAAAGCAGTTTACGATTTCGCCAAAGGCCTGCGTAACCCTGCCACCCTGGGCGACGCTCGGTTTGTGCTGCATGGGGCGATTGCCGTCGTTCTCGCGGTTCTAGCGGAAGGCTTTTTCGAATACAACCTGGGCGACAGCGAGGTGCTCACGATCTTTTTGGCAGTGCTCGCGTTTGGTTATGTGGCTTTGGAGACGCGCGAAATTGCCGCTTGACGGCCTCCAGATCGTGCTCGCGGGAGGAGCCGGCGGGTTAGGATCCGCCACTGCTGAGTTGCTTCGCGAGGAACGCGCGAAAGTCATCGTAGGATCGCGATCGCACGGCGTGCATGCCGATATCACCAACGGGGAGGAGCGGGAGCGCTTGCTGGAGGCGGCGCCGGATATGTATGGCTTAGTGGTATTCACCGGCATTCCCGCGCGTGGAGGAGATGCCACCATGCTGCGGGAATCGTTTCGAGTGAACTGCGAAGGCCCCATTCTACTCGCACGCGAAGCGGCGGCGCGAATGACCGAGCGTCGCATGCAGGGCGCTATCGTCATGCTGTCCACCATGCAAGCCGTCGCCCTGTTCCCGGGATCGACCGCTTACGCAGCGGCTAAGGCTGCACTGCAGCACAGCGCTCGGATACTGGCAAAAGAGTGCCGCGGCTCCGCAAATATTCGGGTCAATGTAATTGCACCCGGCGTAACCGCGGCAGGCATGGCGGAGGCCAGCATCTCCTCCGGAAAGTACGATCGTTACATCAAAGACGGCGTGATTCCACGCTTCGGACACGCGCTGGATGTGGCCCGCGCGGTCCGGTTCTTTTTGGAGCCAGACAACTACATCACCGGGCAGGTGCTCTCGGTGGATGGCGGGATGACGCTATGACCAAGCGCATCACCGTGGCCATCGACGGGCCCTCCGGAGCTGGCAAGAGCACGCTTGCACGCCGGCTGGCCGGCAAGCTCGGGTTCCTCTACATAGACACCGGCGCAATGTATCGGGCAGTCGCATTGTGGGCCGTGCGTCTGGGCGTGTCCACGTCCGACAGTCACCGCCTGGAGCAGCTGGCAACAGAGTCGCGGATCGATTTTGTGGCCGGGGCCGATACCATTCTCCTCAATGGCGAAGACGTGTCGGACGCTATCCGCGCACCCGGGATCGGCGACGCTGCCTCCAGAACGGCACAGCTTCCGGCAGTTCGCAGGGCGCTTGTAGCACGTCAGCGCGAGCTCGCCTCCGGAGCTTCCGTTGTGATGGAGGGCCGCGATATCGGCACCATCGTTTTTCCCGAAGCGGACATCAAGATCTTTCTGGATGCGGTCCCGCAAGCACGAGCCGAACGGCGCGCACTGGAATTGGATGTTCCCGCAGCGGTGGTTTCGCCGCAGATGGAAGAGCGGGACCGGCGTGATCAAAACCGGGCTGAAGCCCCACTGGTGCAAGCCCCGGATGCCGTCTATGTGGACACTACTGGTCTGTCGATCGATGAAGTAGAGGCCGCTCTTCTTAAAATAATTCGCGACCGGACATCCAACGGGAAGGAGCGCACCCATTGAGCGGTTCTGAAGCAACCGGCCTGGGGTTACTGGTCATGAAGTTTGGCGGAACCAGTATGGGATCGGCCGAGCGCATCAAAGTGGCCGTACAGATCTGCGCTGCGGAGCAAAAGAAGAGGCCCGTTGTCGCCGTGGTTTCAGCCATGTCAAAGGTGACTGATCTGTTGCTCGATACGTTGCGGCGCGCTGAAGTGGGCGACGATGCCGGCATAGCGGTGAACCTGTCAGCCCTGGCGGCGCGTCATCGGGAATGCATCGCGCACCTGTTTGCGCTTGAAGCGGCTTCTGAAAGTACACGGCAGGCCGACGCGTTGATCGCCCACTTCAGCCGTATCGTGCATGGGATTCGCATGCTGGGTGAGCGCCCGCCGCGCTCGGTGGATGAGGCCATCGCAATGGGCGAGCGGCTCTCAGCGCTAATCATGGCCAGCTACATGAACAGCGTCGGAATTCGAGCACAAGCCGTGAACGGAGCGGACGTGATCGTAACCGATGCCGTGTTCGGCAATGCGACTCCGATCCTGGAAGAGACTCGCGAGAAGGCCTCAGCGCTGATCGGGCCGCTTCTTCAAAGCGGAGTACTGCCTGTGGTCACTGGATTCAACGGATCCACTTTGGACGGGCGGCCAACCACATTGGGACGGGTCGGCTCGGACTTTTCGGCCTCTATTCTGGCCGGAACCTTGGACGCCGAGGAGCTTTGGATCTGGACCGACGTCAATGGAATCATGAGCGCCGACCCCAGGCTGGTTCCGGACGCGCGCGTGCTGGAGGAAGTCTCCTATAGCGAAGCGGCTGAACTGGCTTATAACGGCGCCAAGGTGCTGCACCCGCGCACACTTGCGCCGCTGATTGAGCAACAGATTCCGGTCTGGAGCAAGAACAGCTTCGCGTTGGATCAGCCTGGGACTCGCATCGTTGCACGCGCGAAGGTCCGCCCCGTGCACGGGCCACGGGCCGTGACCTCGATGACCAATGTCACGCTAGTCTCAATTGAACCGGCCAGCGCAGCAGTTAGCGGAACGCGCCTGATGGCTCGCGCGCTGGAGGCTCTGGCCGGCGCGAATGCTGAAGTGCTGGCCTTGTCGAGTTCCAGTTATCGGCAGAGCTTTTGTTTCCTGGTGCGTAATGAAGAGCTTGCCGCCACGATGAAAAATCTGGAGGCGGACCTGGCGCTGGAGTTGACGCACGGTTATTTGAAGCCCATCGAAGTGGATCAGGACGTCGCCTTGCTCGCGGTGGTGGGCGAAGGCATGCGGGGCACATCGGGACTGGCTGGTCGCATCTTCAGCGCGGTATCCAAGCAAGATGTAAACATCATTGCGATCGCCCAGGGATCAAGCGAGTTGACGATCAGCATTGTAGTGCGGCGAGATGGCCTCGAAAGAGCGATACGGGCGGTGCATGATGAATGCAGGTAATCGCGCCGTACAGATCGCGAGTTTCTTCTTATCCAATGGCCTGCTTTTCGCGGCTGCTCCCGATGGCGTGTCAATCTATCGGCAGCATTGCGCCCTTTGTCACGACCATTCCAGCCAGACCCGCGCTCCCGCCCCTGCGGCTTTGCATCGCATGTCACCCGAAAATATCGTCGAGGCATTAGAAAGCGGCGTGATGAAGGAGCAAGGCGCAAAGCTTACCGCCCGTCAGAAGTCCGCCGCGGCCGAGTTTCTGTCCGGTAAGGTTCTGGGCGCAAGTGCGGCTACCGTTGCGTCCGGGCTGTGCGCCGCCGCGGACCAATTTCTACCTCTCGGCGCCAATTGGAATGGCTGGGGCGCCGATCTCACCAACAGCCGTTTTCAACCTGCTGAACAGGCTGGGCTCAACCCCGCCGATGTCCCGCGCCTGAAACTCAAATGGGCCTTCGCGTTCCCCGGAACCTTTATCGCTAACGGGCAGCCCAGTGTGGTGGGCGGTCGGGTGTTTGTGGCGAGCGCCAACCGTCGTATTTACTCGCTGGATGCAAAGTCGGGCTGCCAATACTGGTCATTTGAGGCTGCGGCTCCGATCCGCACCGCCATCACCGTGGGAACTCTTGGGGGTGGCAAATCACGGCGTCTGGCGTTCTTCGGCGATCAACGCGGAAACGCCTACGCCCTGGATGCCGGAAATGGCGAACTGCTTTGGAAGGTGCACATCGATGCCCATCCGCGCGCCAAGATTGTTAGGGCACCTGCCTACTATGACCAACGTCTTTATGTGCCGGTCACCGCTGGCGAAGAGGGACCGGCCATGGACCCAAAGTACGAATGCTGCTCAGCCCGGGGAGCCATGGTGGCTCTGGATGCGCTGACTGGGCAGCAGATTTGGAAGACCTACACCATCACCGAGCAGCCGGTCCCGACCCGTAAGAATTCGGATGGCACGCAGATGTGGGGTCCGTCGGGGGCCAGTATCTGGTCCGCGCCGACCATTGACGTCGAACGAAAGATCATCTACGCCGGTACCGGCGATAACTTTTCGGATCCCGCGACGAAGATGAGCGATTCCGTGATCGCGTTCGACATGCCGACCGGCAAAATCCTGTGGTCAAAACAACTGACGGAAGGCGACGTCTACAACATGTCGTGCGGCCCTGGCCCTAATTCGGCCAGTTGCCCCGAGAAGCCCGGTCCGGACTTTGATATCGGGGCGTCTCCTATTCTTGTTAAGCTGCCGACCGGCAAGCGGGTGTTGTTGGTCAGTCAAAAATCCGCAATTGCGTATGGGCTCGATCCCGATAACAAGGGCGAGATCCTCTGGCAGACTCGGGTTGGCCATGGAGGGGCGCTGGGCGGAATCCAGTGGGGCTCGACGTCCGACGGCAGGAACATGTACGTCGCGTTGTCCGACATCCGCTTCACACGATCGGAGTTAAGAAAGCTGGTTCCCGATCCGAAGGCCGGGGGCGGTCTCTTTGCATTAGACGTGGCCACCGGCACAAAGGTCTGGTCGGCGGATCCTCCGGATTGCGGAACGCGGCCAGCCTGCACGCCAGCACAGTCCGCGGCGATCTCGGCGATTCCTGGCGTGGTGTTCTCCGGCTCGGAGGACGGCCGCCTGCGCGCGTATTCCAGCACTGACGGCAAGGTGATCTGGGTCTTCGACACGGCCGTTGAATTCGCAACGGTCAACGGCCTCACGACCAGGGGCGGATCGATGGACCCAGGTCCGGTAATCGCGGACGGTATGCTCTATGCCGATTCAGGTTATGGAAATTGGGGCGGACTCCCCGGCAACGTGCTGCTGGCGTTGTCCATCGACGGAAAGTGAAGTAGATGCAATAGAATTGATACGCTATAGAAGTTCAAAACACTACTCCGCATGCCTATCTTCCTGAACGGCGTAAACCCGATCACTGGCCGGTATCTGGTGCCGCCGCTGGAGGAAGCCAAGGTAGTCGACGCGGCTGGAGCTGCTAAACCGGCACATCCAGCCGTATCGAAAATGCAGGCCAACTTGGCTCGCAAGACTCTCGGCCTGCCGTTCCCGCTGAAACCGGAGCAGATCGCGGAGGCCGGTTGGGGCATCCTGACCCACGCTCAAGAGGACCCTGCGGTTTTGCAGACGCTGGAGCCTCTGTTCCAACACCGCCTTAAGCAGATCGGGAATCCCGCCACGGTCAAGAAACTGACCTACAACGGCGAGGGTTTCATCGGCTGGCTGGCGTCGCATAACGTTGCGCCTGGCTCGGTTAAACCAGATAAGGTGCCGTTCTACCTCCTGGTAGTAGGCAACCCGGAACGAATTCCATTCGAATTTACGCAGTTGCTCGATATCGAGTATGCGATAGGACGTTTAGATTTGGACAGCGCCGCCGATTACGGGATCTATGCGCAAAACGTCGTGGAGTACGAGACCAGCCAGACTGTCACGAACAACAAAGAGGTGGTCTTCTTCGGCACACAGCACATCGACGACATCGCCACGGAGCTGAGCTGCCAATCGCTTGTCACGCCGCTCGCCGATGGGCTCGACGGAGCTCCCGGAGTGGCTCAGGCCATGAGGTTTGCATCCCAGAAGCTGGTTGGTCCCGCTGCCACCAAAACCGGACTGCTGCAAATACTGAACCGTCCGAAGGGCCAGAACCCGCCGGCATTTCTCTTTTCCGCGGCGCACGGCCTCGGTTGGCCCTTGCATGATCCCAATCAGACGGACGCTCAGGGAGCGCTGTTGTGCGGCGAGTTCAAAGGCGTTGGGTTCAGCCCGATTCCGCTCACCCCGGATACGTATCTCGCTGCCGCCGATCTGGATGCGAACGCGAACCTGCGCGGGATGGTTGCGTTTCATTTCGCGTGCTTTGGAATGGGTACGCCCAAGAACGACAAGTTCAGTTTCAATCCGCCTCAAGCACCCGAACAGCTCGCTCCACAACCATTCTTTTCAGCGCTGCCAAAAAGAATGCTGTCGCACCCCGGCGGGCCGGCGCTCGCGATCATCGGGCACGTTGAACGCGCCTGGGCCACATCGATTCAGCCACCCAACACAGATCCTCAGATTCAACCCTTCCAGAATGCGATTGCCAAAATCCTGGGAGGCCTGCCACTGGGTCTCGCCCTCACCGATTTTAGTCTGGCCTATGGGCAATTTGCTGCAATAGTCGGACAGATGTTAGCTGACAAATTGGACGGCTTGCCGGTCGATGACGACCAGCTCGCAATTGCGTGGACCCAGCAGAACGATTCGGAAGCCTACACCCTGTTCGGGGATCCCGCCATCCGGCTGCGGCCTGAAAAGTTACAGGCGATCTGAAGTGGCCGCGCAACGTGACATCCTAATTCGCGTTTACGGACGGCCTAGCAGCCCGTGGTAATAGTAAGATCACCCGTTCAAAACATGTGACGTTGGAAATGTTCTGAGCGTCTATATGACATGGCGATGGGAACCCGGCGGAAACGGGAGCGGCAGCAGGA
>JBBSHP010000111.1:0-9300 GCA_038232555.1 Bryobacterales bacterium | reverse complement strand
GACGAAGAGGGTTTCAAAATCACAGCGCCCACCAAGCCTTGAGCCGGCTCTCAGCCGGAGCAGACTTCAGGCGGCTTCAGCCGCAACCTCGACTTTCAGTCGCAAAGGATTCTACCGGCTTTCAGCCGGTAGTCTTTTAAGTTCTGCTGGTAGCTGAGTTCCTGATCAGCCGTTATGAACAGATCAAAGTCCGCTTCTTCCGCCGCGTTCAATAATGCGCCGTTCTTAAGCCCGGACCAGCCTTGAAACCATGTCGTTACCACCCGATGGCGGTCATGGATGAGCAGACGCAGCTTCTGCGGAACGCTCTCGTCGAGGATAATGTTCACGACGAGAGAACAGCTTCATGCGGCGTCTCCGCACTCTTGGCGGCGAAGTCCAGTACGGTTTGAATCTGATCGCGAGTGACGTGGAAGTTTTCAAGAACCTCCTCCATAGGCGAGTTTTTCAAGTTCTCAAAAATGGCCGCCACTGGAACGCGCGTACCGCGAAACACCCACGCGCCGCTGACCTTGTCGGGGACGCTTTCGACGGCGGGGCATTGAGACCAATCTATGATTGCCATGTTCTTGCCTCCTCCCAGACTAAAGCCCTCTACCACGCTTCGCGGTTAAGGATCTTCGTCTCTCATTCGATTTGAACTCTATGTGGGCGCGTCTGGGCCCGGATTCGCGCTCGTCTTCGGAATGCCTTAGTCGTTCCTGGCCGCAATCAACCAGAGATCGACTCCATTCACAGACACGTTGAATAATCTTTGTGCCTATCTAAATCTAGCTCAGAAGCACCAGAAGATGATTGGGGAGGAGCAGGCAGCCGGTACGGCACTGCAGTCCGTCATCCCGAAACCGTGTCCGCGTAATGAAGGCGCATCGGCTTTCCACGCGCCAGAAAATCGGCTGCGGCCTTCTGGACCAGCCGTAAACGCAGGTCACCGGTCCGCAAACCAGGCCAACGCCCACAAGAGCACCGGCCCCGTCACCCCTGAAGGCAAAGCGCGTTCTGCCAGGGAACTCGCAGATCCATGGCCTCGGCGCCAAATACGGCGTTATCGGTCCGGAAGAGCAGGCGGATTTCGACCGTATGGCCACTCACTATGTCCTGGATCTTATGCCGAGAACACCAGTCGAACACACTCTCTTCAGTGAAATCGTCCGAGCCGCCTGGCAGTTGGCGCGCGTCAGCCGCATGGAAACCGAAGCTTGCGCCGGCAAAAGCACTTATACCGAAATGCTGGACGATGAGGGCTGGAAAAGAAGCTCGACCGTCTCGCGCGGCATCACACTCGAATCGAGGGTACCTTCCACCGACCGGTCTGCCAACCCACCACGATTGGCCGAAATCGGCCGTGACTTCGATCGCATGGAATCGCGAATCGCTAAAGCTACGCCGAATAGAGCGCAAAGCGGCCTGATGCACCCACCGAAAACAGGTCCTGCGCCGTTACGGCTGCTACACTGCTTACTGAGGAGAAACGAGACTTGAAACAGTTGGTGGAAGACATCGCGAAAGCTCTTGTGGACTCTCCTGAAGAAGTGAAGGTTCATGAGGTGGAAGGCGAGCAGGTCACCGTTCTGGAACTGCGCGTCGCCGCCAGCGATATCGGCAAAGTCATCGGCAAACAGGGCCGCACGGCCCGTTCGATCCGGACGCTGCTCGGAGCGGCAGGCATGAAACTCAACCGGCGGTTCACGCTCGAGATTTTGGAATAGTTCTGGAACCGGTCGCAATCGCACGGCTGGTACGTACCCGCGGCAACAAAGGGGAGCTGGCGGCCATTCCGCTCACCAGCCATCCGGAGCGGGCCAAGCATGTGCTCGTGAACCAGGCTGAATTGGAGATCGAGCAGGTCTGGATGCACGGGGATCGCTTGATCTTCAAATTCCTGGGCATTGATTCTATCTCGGCAGCCGAGCCACTCGCAGGATTCGAAGTGTTGGTTCCGGGAGAGGAGCGGGCCGAGTTGCCTGACGGCGAATACTACCTGTCGGACCTGGTTGGCTGCAACGTGGTGGACCACCGGACCGGGCAGCCGCTGGGCGTTGTCTCCGACTGGCAGGAACCCGGCGGACCTCCTCTTCTTGCAGTTAAGCGCATTGACGGAAGCGAACTGCTGATTCCGTTTGCCAAGAGCATCTGCGTCGCAATCGACCCCGCGCTGCGCCGCGTTGAAGTGGATATGCCGGAAGGCCTGGACACGCTGTGACCTTTCACCTGCTGACGATTTTCCCGGAATTCTTCGAAGGACCGTTCCGGCATGGCGTGGTGGCGCGCGCGGCCCAGGCGGGGCTGATTCAGATCCTAATCCACGATCTGCGCACTTGGACACAGGACCGGCACCGCACCGTAGACGACCGCCCTTTTGGGGGCGGCGAGGGCATGCTGCTGAAAGCGCCCCCGATTTTTGAAGCTGTTGAAACCGTTTGGCCTGAGCGCAGAGCCGATCAGAGGATCGTGCTGCTCTCGGCGCAAGGCCGGCTGTTCAATCAAGCGGCCGCCCGGCGGCTGATCGGCTATACAGAGCTATTCCTGATTTGTGGGCGTTATGAGGGAGTGGACGAGCGCGTGGCGGAACATCTTGCCGACGAGGAGCTGTCCGTTGGCGATTTTGTGCTCAGCGGAGGCGAACTGGCTGCGGCCGTGGTAGTCGATTGCATCGCTCGGCTGATTCCGGGCGTTCTTGGGAATGAAGACTCTTCGCTACACGAGTCGTTTGGGACAGACGGCCTGCTCGATTGTCCCCAGTACACCCGCCCGGCCGAGTTTCGCGGCTGGAAGGCCCCCGAAGTGCTTCTGGGCGGCAACCATGAGGCCATCCGGAAGTGGCGTTCACAGGCCGCTCGGGATAAGACTGCCAATCACCGTCCGGATTTACTACAATAAAGATTCAAGGATTTCAAAATGCAGAATGCTCTCCTGACCAAAGTTGTCAACAAAAACAGGCGGCCCGTGGCCGAGTTCCGGCCGGGCGATACCGTCCGGGTGCACGTGCGGATTCGTGAAGGCGATAAAGAGCGGTTACAGGTCTTTGAAGGCGTGGTGATCGCACGCAAGAATGTTGGACTGGGTGAAACCGTTACGGTTCGCAAAGTTAGTTTTGGCCACGGAGTGGAACGCATCTTCCCGGTGCATGCGCCGGTGGTCGACCACATCGATGTGGTCCGTACAGGCCGGGTGCGCCGCGCTAAGCTGTACTACATTCGGAAACTGAAAGGGAAAGCCGCCCGCCTGCGCGAGCGCGAATAGTCCATCCCGCGGCCGGAAGGAATGTCGTCCGCGGCTCTCGTTCGCATGTCTCTAGAGCGTAAAAGACCCCGGCGGGAGTGCCAAGGCAAGTATGAGCGTGAGGCGCATGCTCAAGGATACCGATTCGTCGCGGGCGTGGATGAAGTCGGACGGGGAGCCCTGTTTGGACCCGTTTTCGCGGCTGCCGTCATTCTCTCTCCCGATCGTCCAATACGCGGACTGCGCGACAGCAAACAGCTTCAACGCGAGCGCCGCGAAGTTTTAGCCCCGCGCATCCGGGAACGTTCGGTAGCCTGGGCCGTGGCCGCGGCCGATGCATTTGAGATCGATCACATCAATATTTACCAGGCCTCCCGCCTCGCTATGCGGCGCGCGATTCAGAAGTTGATCCCGGCCGCCGATTACCTGCTCATCGACGCCGTTAAGGTGGATCTTCCGATCCCGCAGCAAGCATTGATCCATGGCGACGCCCTATCGCAATGCATTGCCGCAGCGTCTATATTGGCAAAGGTGGAGCGGGATGCGTGCATGTGCGAATGGGACCGGATTTTCCCGCAATACGGCCTGCGGAATCACAAAGGCTATACTACCGATGAGCACTGGAAGGCGCTCGAAACGCACGGTCCGACCGCCCTGCATCGCTTCAGTTTTTGGCCCGTACGATTTCATTCTCCGAATACCGTTTGGACCGGCTACCCCGTTCAGACTGAGCTCTTTCCCGCATGACCGTTGAGCCAGTGATCGTGCGTTCCCACCCGCACTGGTACAAGAAACTAGGAACGCTACTGTTCGTTAGCTTCTGCTTCGAACTCGGCGTGTTCCTACTGGTCTTTCCCTGGCTTGACCCATGGGACAACAACTGGGTAGCGGACCTTGGCTGGCTGGCCAACGTGTGGGACAGCGCCTATTTTCGGGGGGCGCTCAGTGGGTTGGGGCTGCTAAACATCTACATCTCCTGCGTCGAAGTGTTCCGCCTTCGCAGGCGTCCTACTAGTGGGTAGCGGCCGGTCTTACTGGCTGGCCTGATTCTTCTCGTACTGCTGAATTACCCGATTTACGTAGTTGATCGTCTCGCGATAAGGCGGCACGCCGTGATACCTGTCGACCGCGCCCGGTCCCGCGTTATAGGCGGCCAACGCTTTGGACACGGTCCCGTCGTACTTCAACAGCAGCTCACGTAGATACATCGCACCCGCTTCCGCATTCTGCTTCGGGTCGTGTGGGTCGGCATGCAGCGCGGCGGCGGTGCCCGGCATTAATTGCATCAGTCCGATAGCACCTTTGTTGGAAATGGCTCTGGTCTGATACGCCGACTCTGCCTTGGCAACGCTATGTACCAAAGCCGGCGGGAGACCTGCCAGCTTTGCGGCCTGCGTAACCAGTTCCCTGGTAGTCAAAGGCTGCGAAATAGGATAAACGGGAGCGGGGCTTGCAGCCGATACCGGAGGAGCAGGCGCAATCTCTTCATCTTCAAAGCTGAGAACCGTAGCCGCGGGGAACTCAATAGCGCCGTTGCTGGTGTGCAGCCGAATCGTGTTTCCTGACGTTTCATGGCTGTCCGCATGGACGCGGAACCCGGTTGAGAGAACTGCATACTCTCCAGCCGAGGCGCACACAGCTAACGCGCAGAAAAGGGTGACAAACTTCATGGTTGGCGTCACCCACTAGTTTAGCTTACCTCCGGCGCTAATCCACCAGCGCCAGATACGTCAGTCGCTTAAACTGCTCCGCCGCCGGAACATTGGGTGGAAGAATCTGAATCAGGAAAACGCCGAACATTTTCTCCTTCGGATCGATCCAGAAGCTCGTGCCCGCCGCGCCACCCCAGCGATAAGATCCTGGCGAACCCACATCAGGGGACTTCCCCGGGCCTGGATTGACGGCAAACGTCAGACCAAAACCTTCCCACTCCGGAAGCAGTCCAGCGTGCGGGAGCGCGCCCAGGTGATCGCTCCGCATCAGTTCAACCGACTTGCGGCTGAGGATGCGCGTGCCGTCCAGTTGACCGTCGTTGAGCAGCATCGCATAGAAGCGCGCAAAGTCGTCCAGAGTCGAAGTCAGCCCGGCTCCACCGAGCAGCAGTGCGGGCTTCTTCTTGAAACTCTCCTGGGCCGGTGAATCGGAGCGCTGGATGCCGGCCGGCTGTTTCGGGGCGTAAAGAGTAGCGAGGCGGCTCCACTTCGCTTCCGGAACAAAGAAACCCGTATCCTTCATTGCGAGCGGCCTGAAAATCTTCTCGTCGAAGAACTGGTCCAGAGTCTTCCCGGATAGGACTTCGACCAGACGGCCGAGCACATCGATGGAGTAGCCGTAACGAAATTTGGTGCCGGGCTGATCGTTCAGAGGAGCGGTCGCTAAGCGCTTAATGGCTTCCGCCAGATCGAAGGGCGTGGCCGGGAAACCACCCGTCATTTCGATCTTCTTGTAGGCTGCGTCGCCCTGCTCATCGCGAGGTCCGGCGTAGTCGAGGCCGGTTGTGTGGCGGAAAAGATCGCGAACGGTGATCGGGCGCTCAGCGGGAACGGTGTAGTAGGTCCTCTTCCCGGCGGAGTCGGTCGACTCCTGGGCAACGGTCATGTGAGTGAACTCCGGGAGGAACTTGGAGACCGGGTCGGTCATCGAGAATAGACCATCCTCGTAGAGGATCATGGCAGCCACGCCGGTTACGCCCTTGGTCATGGAGTACATCCGCACGATGCTGTCCAGCTTCATCTCGCCCCAGGATTCCCGAAACACGACCTTTCCATTTCGCGCGATAAGACCGGATGCACCGGCCAGCCGTCCCGCGTCCACGTGCTGCCGCATCACGGTATTAATCCGGCCTAAACGTTCGCTGGAGAAACCGGCCTGTTGGGGGGCAGCAACCGGCAGAGAGGCGCCAGACGCAAGTGTCAGTCCGATACAGAGGAGAATGCTGGGGGCCCAATGGGGCAGAAGCGTCTTCATGATTGAGGATTCTACGGTAAGCCAGTGGCGCAGGTCAAATGATGGGAGCGACGCGTCTATCAACCACGGGTCGGAATCACTTCCACGTTGCTTCGAGACCCTTCTGCACCGGCGAGGGCGAGGATACCACGATCGAAGGTCACGAAAGAGCCCTTTTTCTGAAGGGCCAATCCGAGCAAGTACGCATCTGTTATTTGGCGATGGCCGGTAAGCTTTGACCGGAACGGGCCCAGCGCATCTGCTACGGAGAGGTGATCCGGCCAGAAGAGGTGGCGGGGGTGCGCGATGTTGGCCTCGAGTACATCGAGGGCCTGTCTGGGGGAAACAGCCTGGGGCGAGAACGCGGGATTCGAGACGATCCGAACAAAACCCGCTTGCGTCAGGGGGCATGTTACCCACTTACGACCGGGATTGCGAGCGAACCAAGCTTGCGCAGCGGAATGTGCCTCATGGGCCGGCCACAGCAGCGCGATCAGCACATTCACGTCTAATAAACACGGGGTCATTCGGTTTGCGCTTCGAGTTCCTTCACTCGCCTGCTGCTGATCCTGGGCGAGTTCGCGGGCAGATCGAAGATCTCAAGACCGTTGACCTTCCTGGTGGGCGCGGGAGCTTGCATGCCGCGGCGCACCAGCTCCGATACGGCTTTGCCCAAAGAGAGCGATCGGCTGCCGGCGTACTCCCGAACCTGCGGCAGAATGTCATCATCCAAGCTCAAGGTGGTGCGTGACATAGGATCATGATGCACAATGGGCCGCGATGATGTCAAATCCCCAAATTCGCATCAGAGTGTTAACCTGATGAATCAGTGCGTTTTGAACTTCAGGCAGAATGTCCCGTCACCAAGGCCCGCGCCGGCTTGCTTCACACCTCGCATGGAACCGTCGAGACCCCGGTGTTTATGCCCGTGGGCACTCAGGCCACTGTCAAAGGCGTATTGCAGCGCGACTTGGCCGCCGAACTCGATGCGAAGATCATCCTGGCCAATACGTATCACCTCTTCCTTCGACCCGGTCATGAATTAATTCGTCAACTGGGCGGGCTACATCGGTTCATGGCCTGGCCTCGAGCCATCCTGACGGACTCGGGCGGATTTCAGGTGTTCAGCCTCAGTTCGCTGCGCAAGATCACAGAAGAGGGAGTCGTGTTCCGATCTCATCTGAACGGTGACGCGCATTTGTTTACGCCTGAATCGACGGTAGATGTTCAACTCGCTTTCGGCAGCGACATTCTGATGGTGCTGGATGAATGCCTCAGTTATCCGGCCAGTCACGAAGCGGCTCGCCAATCCATGGAGCGAACGGTCCGCTGGGCGCGGGCTGGTTATCACCATTTTCTCCGGCGCAGGGATGAGACCGGAATCGCTTCCGCGCTGTTCCCCATTGTGCAGGGATCGATGTTCCCGGACCTTCGGGCGAAGTGCGCGGGCGAGTTGACCAGCTTAAACGCGGACGGTTATGCAATCGGCGGACTCTCGGTCGGTGAGCCGCGCGCGCTCAGCCTGGAAATGACCGAAGCGACAGTGCCCCTGCTTCCCCACAACCGTCCCCGTTATGTTATGGGCGTGGGGATGCCTGATGAGCTGCCGGAGTACGTGGCGCGTGGCATCGACATGATGGACTGCGTGCTTCCTTCGCGGAACGCTCGAAACGGTTGCCTGTTTACTGCCGCAGGCCGCGTGCTGATCAAGCAGGCCAGGTATCGGGAAGACCCTGAACCGGTGGACGCCACTTGCCGGTGCTACACTTGCCAGACTCACTCGCGCGCTTACCTGCGGAACCTGTTTCAAGCGGGCGAGATGTTGTTTTCGACGCTCGCAACACTTCATAACCTTACCCATTATCTGGACAGAATGCGTCAGATCCGGCGCGCTATTTTAGACGGGACATTTCCTGCTTATCTCGCGCAAATTCGTTCAAAGGCGTCCGGGATCGCTGAAGGTTAGCGGCTAGCGCTCGCGCAGCATCATCAGGATTAAGCCCGATAATACCGCCGTCGAGACCAACAGCCACACGCCCGCCAGGTAGCTTCCCCTGCGGTCCGTCAAAAACCCGACCATGTACGGCCCGGCGAATCCGCCGAAGTTGGCGATCAGGTTCACGAATCCGAAACTCGCTGCCGCGGAACGGTCGCTTAACAGGCGGGTCGGCAGCGCCCAGTAGGGTGGGTAGTAGCACATCACGCCGATGGTCGCGAGCGAGAACGCAGCCACCACCAGGACTGGATTGCCGCCCACCGACTGGCTGATTCCCAACCCGATACCGGCGGTGATCGCAGCCAGGGCAGCGTGCCATTTGCGCTCGCCGGTGCGGTCTGAATGCCAGCCCATCAACAGCATCAGCGGAATGGCACACAGCGGCGGAATGGCCGAGACCAAGCTGATCTGCGTGATGGTCAGGCCCGGGAACTTCTGCACCATTTTGGGAAGCCAGATGTTCAAGCCGTAGCCGCTGGTGTTGAGGAAAAAATAGGACAGCGCCAACGCTAGCACCACTGGCTGGCGCAGGGTGTCCAGAATGCCCGCGTGGCCGCGTTCCGTTCTCTTCGCACGCGACTCGCGATCGAGTTCGCCAGTGATCCAGTCGCGCTCTGCGGGTTGAAGCCAGGCGGCATCCTTGGGCCAGTCCGTCAAGTAAAACAGAGTAATTATGCCGCAGACGAATGCTGGAACGCCTTCGAGGATCAGCAGCCAACGCCAGCCGGAAAGACCAAGCCAATGCAGGTGCAGGAACACTCCCGCGAGCGGTGCCCCCACTGCGTTCGAAACGGGAATGGCTGCCTAAAACGAGGGGCCAGGCAGGTCCAGCGCCTGACCATTCGGTCCGGCCAAATTCATCTTTGCCCCGGCATTGATGACGAGACCAGTGGAAACGAACTGTCCAAAAGTGCCTCCGCTCGCACTGAAAGAACACTGAGGGAGGGCTCGATCCACCGCCAGGGGACTTCCGGACTGGCCGGCCACTCCCGAGGCGTTTAGCTCCGTCCGCCGGGTCTAATCCCACCGCCTTTCAGGCGGTCAGCTTCAAGCCGCCCAGTCCCCCGAGAATAGGAGGATGGCGGAATACAGACATAGCGCGCACGCGGTTCACGATCTCAAGTATCACCTGATCT
>JBBSHP010000110.1:0-9496 GCA_038232555.1 Bryobacterales bacterium | reverse complement strand
TAGCGTTGAACAACACTTGCTTTCCCATGATCTGGCGAGCCGCTTCCATGCGATAGTCGCTCACGGCGATTACGCTGCGGGCAAGCCCGAGCCGGACCCGTTCTTGCGGGCGGCGGAGCGCCTCGGCATTGCTCCGCACTCGTGCCTTGCCCTTGAGGACTCTTATAACGGTATCCGCGCCGCCTCCGCTGCGGGCATGATGACCGTCATGGTTCCCGACCTGCTCCAACCCACCAGCGAGATCCGCGAACTTTGCACGTTGATCGTTGCGGACCTCCACGAGGTGCGTCGGCTCATTTTGGCTGTCCCCATAGCCCAGCACATGACTTCCGCCTTTGTCCGAAAGCTTGTGACGTGACCGTGCCCGCGGGCTCAGCGATGTTTGGAGCCAACCGGCAAGCTGTCATCAAGAAGCTGACCGGCGTCGGTTTCGCCACGCCGGCTCTGCTCGCCCTGCTGTTGCTCAATGTCGTGCCGTTGGTTGTTTTGGCTTTCCTCAGCCTGACCGACTATCAGTTCGGCAACATCGACTTCAGCTATATTGGACTGGGGAACTTTTCCCACGCGCTCAAGGACGAACACTTTAGAAGTTCGCTGTTGCACACACTCATCTACGCCGCGATAGTTGTTCCAGGGTCCGTTGGGCTCGGGCTCCTGTTTGCAATACTGGTCCATGGGCGCAAGGAGTCCCGTACATTTTACGAGGTCATTTTCTTCCTCCCGGTTACCGCTACGCTGGTCGCGATGGCCGCAGTTTGGAAGTTCCTGCTGCATCCCACTTTGGGGCCCGTCAACGCCGTGATTTCGGCGATTGGCTTTGAGCCGATCAGTTTTCTCAGCGAGCCAGCCTACGCCCTGCCAACCATAGCGGTGATCGGCATCTGGCAACTGGTTGGTTTCAACATGATCCTGTTCATAGCAGGCCTGTCCAACATCCCGCGGGATCTATACGAGGCCGCGGATCTAGATGGCGCGGCGGGCCCCATAGACCGGTTTCTCACGGTAACCTGGCCCATGCTCGGGCCGACGACGATGTTCGTCTTGATCACGACAACGATTACAGCCTTCAAAGTATTCGACTCCGTGGTCGCCATGACGCGCGGCGGGCCACAGCAAGCCACGGAGGTGATCCTGTATTCCATTTATCTAGAAGGATTCCAGTATTTCCAGACGGCGTACGCTGCCGCCCTGACCCTCGTCTTCCTGGCTTTTGTCCTCCTATGTTCCGGAATACAGGCTTTCTCCATAGATAAGAGAGTACATTATTGAAATGGCTTTGATCAACACGATCGACAACTGGGCGCAACCGCTGAGGTCGCCTGGAGCAATTAAGGTCAGGAGGGCGGCATCCTTCTGCATAACTCACGCGATCCTGCTCGCCGGCGCGTTGTTTGTGCTGCTTCCATTCATCTGGATGGTTACGACTTCGCTCAAGCCGCCGAATGAGATATTCAGCGCAAATCTGAGCCTGCTGCCGAAAACTTTAGCTGCGCGAGAAAATTATTCGTTCGCGTTGGCTCACGCTCCCCTGCTGCGCTTCGCGCTAAACGGCATCATCGTGTGTTTTGGGATACTGGTCGTGCAGCTGTTGATCGCAATTCCCTGCGCGTATGCGATCGCGAAATTGCCGTTTCCCGGAAGCGACGTTTTTTTTGTGCTGATCCTCTTAGCACTCGCCATTCCCATCCAAGTGCCGGCCTTGCCGCTCTATATCGGTTTGGCGTGGGCTGGGCAGTTGAACACCTATTTCTCGATGATGTTTCCATTCTTCCTTTCGGCGTTTGCGATTTTCCTGTTCCGTCAGTTTTTTCGTAGCTTTCCCAATGACGTTATCAACGCCGCACGTTTGGACGGCATGAGTGAGTTCGAGATTGTCTGGCGGATCGTAACGCCGAGCGCCGTTCCCGCCATCGCCGCCTTCTCGGTTTTTTCGCTCGTAGCGCACTGGAACGATCTCTATTGGCCCCTTATCGTCGTTTCGAACAATGACTTGGCAACACCGCCACTGGGCATGTTGATCTTTGCCGATGCGGAAACCGGTTCGAACTATGGAGCGCTATCGGCAGCGGCGACGATCCTGACCGCGCCGCTGGTCCTCTGTTTCCTGATTGCGCGCCGCAGGTTCATCCAAGGCATTACGATGACAGGCGTGAAATAGATGAGGGAGGAAGGGGGTTTGTCGGCGAGCCAAATCGAGTTCGCGCTCGCACCGAATGCGTGACCGCGCCTGCACCATTGGAGCCCAGGCGGCATCGACATCGTCAATCCCGCGGCAGGAGAGCCGCCCAATCGGAGAGGAATAACTAATGAAGCTTGTAAGGATTGTTGCCGCTGCGGCATCGATCGCCATCGCGCTTGTCAGCAACGTGCGCGGTCAGGAAGTGAAGCTCGACATCCTGTACGCCCAGCCGAGCTTTGCAAAATTTCATGAACCGATGGCCCAAGCCTTCATGAAAGAGCATCCGAATATCAAGATTGCGTTCCGGGCTCCCGCAAAGGACTATGACGAAGGTCACCTTCTGATGCAGCGGCTAGCCGTCACGAACCAACTGCCGGACATGTATTTCCCCGGCTACCACCTCCTCGGCGAGTTGGCGCGCACGCTGGCCAAGCGCAACCAGATCACCGACCTGAAGCCTCTCCTTGACGCGGAATCAGCCGAATGGAAGGCCCAGAACTATTCGGACGCAATGTTGAGGCTGGGCGTCGTAGACGGCGTGAAGTATGGAATGGCTTTCAACGCCTCCCTGCCGGTTCTCTACATTAACGAGACTGCGCTTGAGAAAGCAGGCCTCGATTCGAAGGATATTCCATCCGACTGGAATTCGCTTTTGGCCAAGGCCAAAACCGTCCATGACAAAGACCCTTCGACCGCCGGCATAGGCTACTCGATCTATGACTTCCCGGACGACTGGATCTGGCGCGCCATTCTCCTTCAGCAAGGAGCCCGTCTGGTGGACCCGGCGACAGGAAAGGCAGGATTTGGCGATGAAAAGGGCCTTGAGGCGCTCAAGATACTGCGCCGCATAGTGACCGAAGGCGGCGATCCAATGCTGGAGTTCGAGCAGGAACGTCAACAGTTTGCTGCTGGCAAAATCGCGTACTTTGTCGAAACCCCCGCCCGCCTGGTGCAAGTTATCGGTCTGGTCGGCGACCGGTTCAAGCTGAACACAGCGCCCCTGCCGGTCAACAACAAGACCGAAGGCGGATTGCCCACGGGCGGCAGCGCCGGTATTATCCTTTCATCAGCTGATGCAAAGAAGAAGGCTGCTTGGGAGTATCTGAAATTCGCCACCGGCCCGTTCGGACAAAAGCTGGTTGTGGAGTCGACAGGGTATCTGCCGACCAACAAGCTGGCGATTGGGCCGGACTATCTGGAGCCGTTCTACAAAAAGGACCCCCGCTTCGCTGCAGCGGCAGCCGCGGTAGATTTTGCGCGCCCATGGGAAGGATACCAGGGCGGATCGGCGGTTCGAATCTGGCGAGCGCAACGCCAGGTAATCGCTAAGGTTATGCGGGGAGAAGCCAGCGAAGCAAACGGCCTGAAGGAACTGGTGGCCTTGACCAACGACATGTCCAAGTAGCGTCCAGCCTGCTCACACCAGCGCCCGCTGCGGGCGGCTCTTTGAGTGCCCGCAGCATAGCAAAATCTAGTAAGCCCCAGAATGCGGTCGTTTGGTTGGAGTCAGCAGCCGCGGGTGGCGCAACACCTGCCCAACGGCCGGATCGCATACGAGAACCTGTGATGATCCCGTCGATGTTTACCAAGCCCGGCCGCTTCATGAAGGGCAATCTGCACACGCATACGAACCTGTCGGATGGCGCTCTGCCGCTCGACCACGTGCTGCGCCGCTATCGCTCGGCCGGATATGACTTCTGCGCAATCACAGATCACTTCCTGATTCAGTTTGGTTTCCCGATCGTCGATACGCGCGCATTCAGGGACGACGGATTCACGACGCTGATTGGGGCCGAACTCCATGCGCCGCGCACCGAGATGAGCTCTATCTGGCACATCGTGGCGGTCGGCTTGCCGTTGGACTTCGCCCCGACTGGCGAGCATGAAACCGGGGTGGAACTGGCGCGCCGTGCCAAAGATGCTGGCGCGTTCATAGGCATTGCGCATCCAGCCTGGTATCAACTTTCACTGGCCGATGCTGAATCTATGGTCCCTCACGCCCACGCCGTCGAGATCTACAACCATGGCTGCCAAACCATGCACGATCGCGGTGACGGCGCCTACCTCCTCGACGGCCTAGCCGACAAGGGTTATCAATTGCTCGCCTACGCTTGCGATGACGCCCATTTTCACGCGCCGGACTTCGGCGGGGGATGGATCAACCTCAAGGCGCAGGAGAGGAACCCTGGCGCGATCCTCGCCGCCTTGAAAGCTGGCGACTTCTATTCAAGCCAAGGTCCCCAAATCCATCACGTTGAGATCACGTCGACGGAAATCATCGTCGAGTGCTCCCCCGCAAAGGGCATATTGGTGAACGGAAGGGGCTATCAGCACGTCTACAAGTACGAGCTAGGTGTGAGCTACGCACGCCTCCCGCGCAGCAAGCTTGGCTCAACGCCCTGGTGCCGCATCATCGTTGTCGGCGAGGAGGGGAAGCGGGCCTGGACAAACCCCATCTGGGGTGAGACGGACTGAAGGGAGGTCTAACGTGACAGTAAGTTCCGATGTGAGTTTCACGCCGGCCTGGTTCTCGCATGTGATTGCACTGTTGCCGAGCGTGTGATGCACTGGGTTGGTTTGGGATTGCCAACACCGCAGAACGGTCGGGCTGACCGCAGAGCCATGAGCATGCTCTCGATCAAGGCGGGCGCGCTGACGGCAGCGCTGGACTTGCGGTCTTGCGTGTGAACCTCGGCTTGGGCGCGCCGTGGATGTTCGGCCTGCTCGTGATGCTGGTCGGAGTGCTGAACGTTGACCCGGACCAGATGGCGCCGCTCGATGTTCGCAGTCGCTGCTAAGAGGCGGTTTTCAGAATTCCCGGACGAGGCGGCCTGCAACCAGGAGTATGCATGCGGTCTGGAGCAGGGCCTGAGCGATGAAGCCGAGTCGGTCGTAGTGCAGGGCGAGACGCTTGTTCTCGAGCAGCCAGGCGTTGCTGCGCTCGCCCGGCCAGCGCCGCTGGCCGAGGCCTGACCCGCTTGGCTGCCTCCGCTTGTGGATTTGCGGCTCGGCTCCGAAGCTACGGCACAGGATGCGGTTGCTCTCAGCATCACACGCCTTGTCGGCGAACACGGTCGCGATGCGGACCATGACGGCGAGGACGGCCAGGAACAGGCGCTCGAACAGGACGGTGTCGTTGACATTCGCGGCCGTGGCCATGCATGCGACCGGCACGCCTTCGCCATTGACATCAACGTGGTACTTCGTCCCCCGCTTGCCGCGGTCGGTGGGGTTGGGCCCGGCAAGCTCGCCGCCGCGCTTGGCCCGCACCGAGCAACTATCCAGGATCAGGTCCGGGTTGCCGCGCAGCATTGCCACGAGCAAGACGTGTACCTTCGGCAGCAGGCCCGTGCGCGCCCAGCGTTCGAGCATACGGCGCAGGGTCGAACCGCTGGCCTTGTGCTCAGTCACCCTCAGGCTGTGCCATCGCCATTGCGATCCGTTTGCGAAGCAGCGATCGGCGGAGCCGATCGAGGGGCGTTCCTTCGCGCAGGAACTAGCGCAAGGTGGCCAGCACGCATACGGTCTCGGTTGGTGGATGGCGCGGCGCAGGCTCGCGCGGTTCCTCAAAGCATTCGATCACTGTCGCGATCAGGTCCAGAACTCTGGTGTCCAACGCCGTCCCCGTGTCCGCAAACCCCGGAGATGGGCATCGGCATGGCGGGCCAGCCAGTCAGGTCAGTTGAACCAAAGGTGGTTGTGGAAACCACTTCTAAGCACGAGGCCGCACGCAGTTCGGGCATCAACGTAAAATGCATCTACGGCTCGGCTTTCATTCTGTGCTCCACCCACGCCGCGTCGGGCGCAGTGCTCTCGGTCGCGCGGCTCGCCGCTTCCAGCCAACAGGCCGGTACCAGTGTCGTGAACCAAAATGCTATCGCGGCAGCCGTCATCGGCGGCACCAGCCTCGTTGGCGGCCGGGGCAGCGCCTTCTCCGCCCTTCTTGGATGATCGTGATCCAGTCCATCTCTAGCGGGCTGGCGCTTTTGAATCCGTCGTCCAACCTTCGGTATACGATCACCGGCGGGGTGCTGGCGATTGAGATGACCGTTGACTCACTTGTCCGCCGGTCTCGTGCGACCCACGGCGGCGGGCTAATCTGGAATGACGGAGAAGAACATGGCTGAACCGATGAAGGGCAAGGTCGTCGCCATCACCGGAGCAGCCTCCGGGATCGGCCTGGAATGCGCTCGCACGCTCGTCGCCGCTGGAGCCAAGGTGGTGCTGATTGACCGTGCTGAGGAACGTATGAAGACGCTTTGCACGGAGATGGGGCCGAATGCCCTCCCGCTGGTAGTGGACCTTTTGGACGGACGGCAAGTCTCGGCTATGCTGCCGCGCATTCTTGAATCAGCCGGGCGGCTGGACGTCCTCTACGCCAATGCCGGTGCCTACATCGGCGGCGCGGTGGCCGAAGGCAACCCTGATGCTTGGGACCGGATGCTTAATCTCAACATCAATGCGGCGTTCCGGTCGGTTCATGCGGTGTTGCCGCATATGATCGCACAGAAAGCCGGCGACATCCTCTTCACCTCCTCGGTTGCGGGCGTGATTCCAGTTGTCTGGGAGCCAATCTACACCGCCTCCAAGTTTGCGGTGCAAGCCTTCGTCCATTCGACCCGCCGTCAGGTTGCTCCGCATGGTATCCGTGTCGGTGCGGTACTGCCCGGTCCGGTGATTACCCCGCTTCTGGATGATTGGCCCGCGGCCAAGATCGAAGAGGCGCTCGCCAATGGCAGCCTGATGCAGCCGAAGGAAGTGGCCGATGCCGTACTGTTCATGCTGACTCGCCAGCGCAATGTCACCATCCGCGACCTAGTGATCATGCCCAGCAGCCTGGATCTCTGAGGCCGGGAAGGACGTTTTACCATGACAGCATGGGACGAGCGGCTCATCCTTGGCTTCGGTGTCGGCACCGGTAGTACACGGGCCGGGTTTCTCTACCTAGTCGACCTCCTCACCTGGAAAGCGACCGGCGGTCTAGCGCGCTCTACTTACACGGTCACCTGCAAATGGACCTACTTAGCCAGTGAGAACCGCTGGGATCCCACTTACTTTTGCCAGATCGGCCTGAACGAACTGGCCGATGACGAGCGAGGCCGCCGCCGCCGCCGACCTGGACCTTTTGCCGGGCACGCCGGTTTCGGCCGGAATAATTGACGCTCATGCCTTCGGTATCGGCACCCGTCGGAATCGAGAGCAGCCCCGCCACCCATATGGCCTATGTCTGCGGCACTCCCTCCTGCACCATCACCTCGACGCGGAGCCGGTCTTCGTACCCGGCGTGTGGGGGCCCTAGTTTTCGGCAGTGGTGCCAGGCATTGGGCTCAGCGAAGGCGGCTAGTCCGCCGCCGGCTCCCATCAACCATCTGATCGAACGCCACCCCACCGGCCATGCGGCGCAAGGACCAGCCCGCGCCCGCGGCATCCCCATCTCGACTTTCCTGACCGAGCGCAAACAACTGGCCGTCCAGAGAAGTCCCCCGCCGTTGTCGAAAAGGGATGACCCAAAAGGGTCAAGCCCGGCATGCGCTCTAGATGCTCTACGACATTGATGACACCAACTTGAGAGGAGAGAAAATGAATAACCGCCTCGGTTTGCACGCCAACGTCTGGGTTGCCGGCTGGAGCGATGCGGAGGCCATCCGTGCCATCGACAAGACTGCGGATTTTGGTTTCGATCTGATCGAAATTTCGGCGATGGCTCCACACCTGATGAACGTCGAACTCACGCGCAAGCGGCTGGAGCAGGCGGGCATTGGCGTCACTATGTCGCTCGGCCTCAATGCCGAGAAAGATATTTCTTCCGCCGATCCTGATTGGGTTCGGGCCGGCGAGGCGCATCTCCTGGATGTCATCTCGACCGCACGCGACATCGGCGCAAGCCACGTCTGCGGCATCCTCTATTCTGCGTTCCAGAAGTACTCCGATCCCGCGACCTCGGCCGGTGTTGCCTCTTCAATCGAGGTCATGGCGCGAGTAGCCGAAAAGGCGGCGGCCAGCGACATCACCTTGGGGATCGAGGTCGTAAACCGTTACGAGACCAACATGATCAACACCGCGGCGCAGGCGGTTGAATATTGCCGCCGAGTCGGTGCACCAAACGTCAAGGTTCATCTCGACGTCTATCACATGAACATCGAAGAGGCCGATGCCGTATCGGCGATTCAGGAGACGGGGAATCATCTAGGCTACTTCCACACCGGCGAGAGCCATCGGGGCTATATGGGCACTGGATCGATCGACCTAAAGTCGATTTTCCAGGCTTTGGCGCGCATCGGCTACAGTGGACCGATTACATATGAATCCTTCTCGTCGAGGGTCGTCGGACAGCCCCTAACCGGTATCCTCGGCATCTGGCGGGAAACCTGGGAAGACGGCGATGATCTCGTGCGTCACGCAAAGATGTACACCGAGTCGCAGATGATCGCCGCCCGAAACGCGGTCTCCCGTGTGTCGAAGCTGGCATGAAGCAACACGGAGCGTTGGAGCGGGAAGCAGCCCCAGAGGCCGCCAAGACCAGGCAGGGCCAGATCAGCGAACCGGCGGACTGCGGCATTGACGTTAGCGTGCGTACGCGGCGTTCGCTGGCCAAGACTTCAGGTCCCAGTAGCCCCCAATGCACTCATGTACCTCAATCACTCGGAAATTTGGGGAGAGTTCTTTGCGGCATGCCGCTAAACCGCGTCCAGTTTGAGAAATGTTGTTTTTAGGGAAAGGCACCCATCTCCCGGTTTTGGCAAGGTTGGGCGGATTGCTATGTTGCACGTCGATCATGCGCGCTGGGGCCAGACGCTAAGGGTTTGCGGCGGCTGGCGATGAGCGCGCCCCATGCCCGCACCCGCGAGCGCGCTCTGGCGCTTTACGAGATCGCTCAAGAGAGCGGAGCCACGCGCGTGGCCGTGCGCACGGGGCGTCACCCTCAGACCGTGATGGAGTGGGTGCATGCCACTGTGTTGCACGGGTCGGGGTAGCGGGCGTACCGGCCCCTACCCCGTCCGGGATCAGGCGATGCGGACGGACTCCGGGCGTCCCAAGTCCAGCATGCGGTTGAGAGCGTGGACGCCGACGTTCACCTCGGTCACGCGGCGCCGATCGGTGCGCGAGTGCAGCCCGTCCCCGATCATCCGCTTGTACCGCGAGATGGCCGCCTCGGCCCGGGCGCGAGCGTTGTAGCCCGACGCTTTTTGCCATCCCATGCGCCCCTTCTCGGCGATGAGCCGCAGGTGGCGGTCCCGCCGCGTCGGCGCGGTCTCGGCCGTGCCGTTGGGAACCGCCGTGGAACGCGGCGGGACGATGACGTCCGCTTCCGGGTGG
>JBBSHP010000109.1:0-9579 GCA_038232555.1 Bryobacterales bacterium | reverse complement strand
ATGCTGGACCCACTTTTGCGATACAGCTTCGATTACGACCTTTGGATTCGGATGGCTCAAGCCCATACCATGCTCAAAATCGAGCAATTTTGGGCCACCTCTCGCATGCACGCGGAAAGCAAAACTCTGGGGCAGCGCCGGGGAGTACTCAGGGAGACCGTGAAAACCCTACGGCGGCACTTCGGCTATGTTTCCTTTCACTGGATCGATGCCTACGCTTCGAATTTAGTGGACGGCAAAGATCAATTCTTCGAGCCGGCACGGCCTTCCATTCTCAAGTATCTATTCAGCCTGTTGGTCGGAGTAAGGTACAATTCATGGTATCCGCTGCGCTTCCTCAGCGACTGGGCTGCTGTGATGTCGGTGGATGGTCTGGTTCGCAGGTGGTACGCCTTCTTCCATCGCGATTAATCATCTGACAGCAGTATTTCGGCGTTTCTCTTTTATGTGGAAAGGTGAATACACTTTTGTTCTCAGCAACTTGGTTCAGAAGGACTTCAGAATCCGCTACCGCAACATGTCGCTGGGTATATTCTGGTCGCTCTTAAACCCCCTCATCATGATGGGAGTATTGACTTTCATTTTCACCAGAATTTTCCCGAATAACCATACGGCTGACTATTCCCTCTCGATTTTGTGCGGGTTGGTCCCATTTAATTTCTTCGCGCTAGCCTGGGTGAGCGGCACTACTTCCCTGGTGGAAAATGCAGCGTTGATCAAACGAGTGCCGGTGCCACGGCAGATCTTCCCGGTTGCCAGTGTCCTGTCAAATTGTATGCACCTGATCATTCAATTTGGGCTCTTGCTGACGCTGGTTTTGATTTTTGGCCAAGGGTTCAACCGGCAATGGCTCTGGCTGCCGTTGGTCTGGGGCCTGTTTATTGCATTCGTAGCCGGGATCTCCCTGGCTTTTTCCGCCCTGAACGTCTACATACGCGACACCCGTTATGTAGTGGAATCGGCCAACACTCTGCTGTTTTGGCTGGTTCCGATCTTCTATTCATTTTCAGTGATCCCGGCAAAATACGCTGAGATATATAAGTTCAATCCGGTGGCTGCCTTAGTGTTCATGCTTCGGAACATCCTGTTAGAGGCGCGCCCTCCGGCCACCTCTACGCTGTGGAATCTGATTCTGGTCTCCTCGCTTGCGTTAGGCGTGGGTTGGCTGGTGTTCAACCGTTTGGAAAAACGTTTCTATGAGTATCTATAGGCAGCCGCGGTCCGGCGTAGCATAATGGCGCTGATCGAGTTTACGAACGTCTCGAAATCGTTTCCGCACAACTCCGGACGGGCATTGCTGCGGACGCACATCGTGCGATGGTTCGGGGCCGCTCATCAGGAGAACTTCTACGCCGTGCGCGGCGCCTCGTTCCAGATCGAGAGGGGCGAGAGTGTAGGGTTAATCGGGCGAAACGGGGCGGGGAAGAGTACGGTGTTAAGCCTGATTGCCGGGATCGCGCGGCCTAATGGCGGATCGGTCAGCGTGAATGGGCGTGTCGCGGCCCTCTTAGAGCTGGGTTCCGGCTTTCATCCGGATCTCACTGGGGCTGAGAACCTGATCCTGAATGCAGCACTCCTTGGTTTGAGCCGCAAACAGACTAGCGCGCGATTTGACCGGATCGTTGAGTTCTCCGGGATCGAAGACTCGATCAACGATCCTTTACGAACCTACTCTTCTGGCATGGTTATGCGGCTGGCTTTCTCGATCGCGATTCACACGGACCCGGATATCCTACTGATCGACGAGGTCTTAGCGGTGGGGGACGCGAACTTTCAGGCCAAGTGCTTCACAGCATTAAGTGAGCACCGGACGGCCGGAAAGTCACTGATATTCGTGTCTCACACGGCTGAAACGGTGCAGAAGATGTGCGAACGGGCGCTTTGGATTGACAACGGAGAAGTGGTTATGGATGGGGTTGTAACAGACGTATTGCTGGCCTATGCAGGCAAGAGTCTAGAACCTAGGGTCTAATTGACTTGTACGCGAAATTACATAAAAATGGGTATTGATAACAGGTTTGAGGAGATTTCATCTTAATTATGCGAAGACAATTTTTTGGTGGAGCGGTCCTGTTCGCGCTGAGCTATGCTTCGGCCGCTCCGGCGGCGACGAAACCCGCCACAGGCCAGGCAGCCATCAGGCTACTTGAGAAATACGGAAACAGTGAAGCTAGTTTCGAGCAAAACGTCGGGCAAACGCCCGCCGGAACAGGATTTCTCGGCCGAGGGCTGACATACTCCTTGTCTTTGAACGGGCGGGGCGCAGTCCTCGAAACGCAGACCAACGGGAGGGTCAACAGAGCTGTTGAACTCATCCTTCAAAACGCTAGCGAGACCAGTGCAGGAACGGGCGTGAAAAGACTGCCGGTCCGCACAAGCTATATGATCGGCAGCGATCCCAGCAAATGGCTGAAAGATGTCCCCACTTTCGAAAAGGTCCGCTACAGCGAGGTGTGGCCGGGCATTGACGTGGTGTACTACGGGACTCACAATCAATTGGAATACGATTTCGTGGTGCATCCTGGCGCGGATACGGATGCCATCCGTCTACAGTTCAAAGGGTTGCAAAACCTTCGGCTGAACGGCGCCGGCGATCTGGTGTTGGACACTCAATTTGGCGAGTTGGTACAACATCGGCCACGTATCTACCAGAAAATCGGGGAAAAGACGACTGATGTTGCGGGCCGCTATGCGATAGGCGCCGACCAATCCGTAAAGGTTGAAGTGCAGCGCTATGACAAGAGCAGCGATCTCATCGTCGATCCGGTTTTGTCGTTCGCGCGCGTTCTGGATCCCCACTATAACAATGCGAATGGGGTTTTCGCGGATGGCTCTGGCAACAGCTATTACGTAGGGAGCGGCAACATCCAGCTGGCTCCAGGAGTTGTTCAGCTGCAAGGGTATGCGTTCAAGTTAGACCCGAGCGGAAATCAGGCCGGAAACGTTACCTTTGGCGGGACAACCGGACCGACGGTTGCGAACGCCGTCGCGACGGATGCAGCAGGAAACGTTTATGTCACAGGATCCACGTCGGCTACAGACTTCACAACTTCCAGTGGAGGTTTCCAGTTGGCATTGGCGGAAGGGTCAGCCAACGGTGCCACGGATGCCTTCCTGGTAAAACTGAACCCGTCCCTCACGGGCCTTCTTTACGGCACCTATATCGGAGGAGGAGCCGGGAGCGATGTGGGCAACGCCATCGCGGTGGACACCGCTGGCAACGCCTACGTTGCTGGGCAAACATCTTCAGCGTCTTTTCCGAAAACGGTGGGACAGGCCTTTCGTGCTAGCGGCACCACCGGCTTTGCCATCAAGGTCAACACGAATGCGGCTGGAACGTCCTCCAAAGTTTGGGCAACCTATTTGGGAGGGACAGGGACGGACTTTGCTCGGGGAATTTCGCTGGATGGGGCAGGGAATGTGACCGTCGGTGGGTCGACTACGTCTTCCGACTTCCAGCCCAGCTCTAGCACTGGGTTCAATCTTGCCCGAACTGGCCAGGATGGATTCCTGGTTACCTTGAATGCAGCAGGATCGGCCGCCAGCTATTTTACCTATTTTCCGCTTGCGCCGATCAATGGCATAGCTGGCAGTGGGTCGGTAATATATGCGACCGGGCAAACTAACGGGAACATCATCACTACCTCCACCGGTTTCCAGTTGAGTGGTGGTGCGGGCCATGCCTTTTTGGCGAAATTCAATACGGCTGTAGGAGGAGCAAACTCACTTCTCTATTCCAGTTATCTCGGGGGCGCGGGGACCGAGATTGGGAAGAGCGTCGCTGCCGATGCGAACGGGAACGCTTCGGTGGTGGGACAGACCTCATCGACTAACTTCCCCACTACGGCCGGAGCTGTTCCGGTTCCAAGCGGAAGCGGCCCACCAGATGGGTTCCTGAGTACAATCAACACCAATGCATCCGGCCCGAGCGGTTTAGTTTATTCCACTTTGCTGGGTGGCACCAATGCCGACACGGCTAACGGTGTGGCCATAGATGGGTTCGGCAATATTTTCGTTACAGGATTCACGCTTTCGGGCAATTTCGTTGGCTCGCCCAATTTTGCCGGAGTGACAGCGGGAGGGTATGCGTATGCGCTTAAGTTCGGTACGGGCGGCAACAGCAGCTCCGGTACAGTTTCGCCCACCTCGGGCACCGGTTCCTCCCAGGCATTCACTTTCACGTATACGGACCCGAACGGCTTTCAAAATATCGCCGGCTCGCAAATCGTGATTAATTCAACGTTAACTGGTGTCAATTCCTGCTATCTGCTGTTCGGCCGGAGCAATAACACTATTTCGTTGGCCGATGATGCTGGTAATCCAGGACCCACCACGTCGGTCGGTTTCCCTGGAGTCCTTCAAAATAGCCAGTGCAGCGTACTTTCTTCAGTTTCGTCGCAGTCCGGCTCCGGTAACACGGAGACACTGACGCTCTATGTAGTGTTCAAGCCCGGATTTGCGGGTCCCAAGAACGTATACACCAGCTTTAATAACAATGCCGGCGTCAATACCGGATTCCAACCAGTGGGCACGTTCACTGCAACCGTGAACACCCAGCCCATCGCGGCTACTTCGGTGGTTCCCTCTTCAGGCACCGGAACTGCGCAGTCTTTCACCTTCAACTATTATGACCCCAACGGGTATCAGGACTTGGCTGGGACTCAGGTCGTCTTTAACACCGCTCTCAACGGCGTAAACGCGTGTTACGTTCTGTTCGGACGGGGCACCAATCAGATCTCTCTGGCCGATAATAGCGGCAACACCTTCACGACGGCGCCCTTGGGGGCGCAGACCGTGCTAGAAAACAGCCAGTGCATGGTGTTCGCCGCGAATTCGTACCAGAGCGGTTCGGGTACAAACCTGTCCTTGACCTTGTTTGTTGCTTTCAAGCCGGCCTTCGCCGGGTCTAAGCTCATCTTCTCGGGTACCAACGATAATGCCGGAACCCGATCCGTCTTTGCGCAACTCGGTAGCTGGACCGTGCCGTCCAGTGCTCCCGCGTTGTCAGCCGTCAACGTAACTCCTGCGGCTGCCACTGGTCCCAGCCAGGCCCTGACCTTCGTGTTCGCCGATCCCAACGGCTTTCAGGACATTTCCGGAGGCCAAGTCGTCGTGAATCCCACCTTGACGGCAGTAAACTCGTGCTCCATCCAGTTCGCGCGCGGCACGGGCCAGATCAACTTGGCGGGAGACGACGGTAACTCTACGTCGACTGGCTTCCTTGGGCAATCCGGGGTGCTGCAGAACAGCCAGTGCATCGTGAATCTGGCGTCGTCTTATCAATCCGGGTCGGGAAACTATCTCAATCTGACGTTGTTCGTTACGATGAAAACGTCGGGCATGAAGAACGTTTTTGCGCAGGTCGGGTCAATCAACGGAAACACGTCCACTTTCGCAACGGTCGGGACTTGGAACGTCACCGCACCCACCACCATGCAGCCCGTTGGGGTGGCTCCCCAGACCGGGGCAGCAGCTGCGGGAACCCAGCAGTTCTTCTCGTTCGCCTATTCGGATCCGGCCGGCGCTAACGACATCTCAGGTGGACAGATCGTCCTGAATCCGTCGCTTCAAGGACCTGGCGCTTGCTATATTCTATTCGGGCGCGGGAACAGTTCGGTGTCGCTCGCGAGTAACGATGCGAACACCTTTACCTCGGGTACGCTGGGATCCGGAACGGTGTTGCAGAATAGTCAGTGCAGCATTGATCTCTCGAAGTCGTTTCAGGTCCAGAGCGGGAATACGCTCAATCTCACGCTGGCCGTAACCTTCAGTTCCACCTTCCGGGGGTTACTTTACACGTTCTCGAATGTCCAAAACAATGCCGGCGCCGGGTCCGGTTACGTAGTGTTAGGAAATTACCAGGTGCAGTAGACGTTAGTTCCCCATTTGAAATCGCCCAGCTTCAGGAATTCTCTGAAGCTGGGCGGTATTCTTGTTGAATGCTTCCCGCAGCGATCGCATTTGGTGTTTTCGCTTGGTGGAGCGTTATTGGACTGCCACTTGTTTACGCTTCCAGATTTAGTCGTTCCTCAGTTCGCAATCTACTACTCGCGCCGGTAGCTGGCGCCTGCCTAACGGTGTTACCTATTTTCTGGTTGAGCCGTCTAGGCTTTCCTGTCAAAGCGACCGCCTGGCCGACAACGATCCTAGAATTTTTCCTTAGCTGCTTCTTATATTGGCGGTACCGGCCCAAGTTCGCCTTCAAATCATATATCCCTTTCGCGAGCGTGTTTGTTTTCGCATTTTTGCTCACTGGCCGTCCAATGTTCGCCTATGGCTTTGACTGGATAAGCTATGCGAACGACGATATGGCCAACTACACGCTGGCGGCCGAGCGTCTGTTTAATTATGCCTACGGATATACGCCGGATCTACAGACGTATCTAACCAGCCGGGATCCCAGCCTGCACTTATGGTTTATCCACGTGTACATGGGTGCACGCACCGGCGCGGAGCTCTTGTTGGCCTGGTTGATGGGCATCACGGGCAAACACCCTCTACCCATCTTCATGCCGCTTATCGTGTCCTTGCACTTAGCTCTGATAAGTTCCTGCGCGGCCCTGATGTACCGGACTGCTTCTCAACGCCTGAGCGCCCTGCTGACGGCACTTTTGTTGGCTTGTTCCGCTCTGGTAAGCCTTGGCACGCTCTATCAGCTACTTGGCCAGGTCTGGGGGCTGACGCTTCTGGTGGCAAGCATGACGGTGCTGATGAGACCCGTCTTGCGGGCCAGTCGTAAGCGATTATTGCGGATGTCGGGACTTTCTGGGTTGATCCTGTCCGGCTTGATCATAAGCTACCCCGAAGTACTCGCTTTCCTTATGTTGGCGATTTCCGCTTTCAGCGTCTACCTGATTCTGAGAAGCCGTGCCTGGAAACCGCTGCTCTTGTTCTATGCGGCGACCGGTGCTTACATTATCGTTTTCGTAAACACTTACCTTCCGCAAGCTGCTTTATTTTTTACCTCGCAATTCTTTCAAGGTGTAAGCCGCAGCCGGCAAGACGCTTACCTATTTCCTTACTATCTGCTTCCGAGCGGTCTCGCCAATTTGTGGGGATTCGCACCGATCAACATGCTGCCGCCGGATCCCTGGTTGTCTGTCGCAATTGCACTTGGGGGTGTGTTCCTTGTTCTGGGTGCACTTGCCGCCACTTGGCAAGCCACAGCAGGCCATCCGGCGGCCATGATGGCTTCAGTCATGCTATTGCTGGCGGTGCAGCTCTTCCGATCTCATAGCGACTTCGGCCTCTTCAAGCTGGCTATGTTCATACAGCCCTTCCTGATTGGAAGCTTGGTGTCAGCCTGGCTGCGCCTGGCCAACCCATCTCGGTGAAGAATATCAACTCGACGTGGTAGTGTCCCGCACCAGTGGTTGCGCCTCGTTTGCAGCAAGCTTAAACCGCCCAACCGACCGGGTGCGCTAAGGTCTTAAAATAACTCTGCGCCGCCCGGGACAGCACTGGCCAAGGCAGGGCCGATTCCCACACAGAACGCCGCTTGAACCCCAAATTCTTCAGAACCTTGTAATGGAGAACGTCCGTGAATCCCGGCAGGTAACCGCGCATTTCCGGTCGAAACCCCGTCCTGCGTAGAGCGATGTCCATCGTCGTAGGCTCGTAGAAACTGATGTGTATCTCAGGGACTACATAGGACCAATCGAGTAACCGATTTCGGTAAGGTTCTGCATTGCCCGTTGTATAAAAGAAAAGTCCGCCAGGACGCAGCAATCGCCTGATCTGTTCCAGCACTCGCAGGGGTTCCTCGACGTGTTCCAGCACCTCGATTGCGGTCACGATATCGTAGGTTCCCTCCCCCAGTTCGAGTTGCCGGGAGTCAATAATCGGAATACCAGCCGCCCTGGCACGCATCGCGGCCGCCCCTTGGTCGAATCCTTGCGCTCCCAGTCCTTGCGTGCGCGCATACTGCACCAGCCCGCCCATCCCGCAGCCGAAATCAAGCCAAGTGCTGGATTCTCCCCTGGGCGTTAGCGATTGAACTGCGCTCAGTACTCCTCGCCATTCATAAAAATGGGCCGTTTGGGTAGGCTCTTGCAGGTCGAAGTTATAGTCTATGAGCGGATCGGCTCCAGCGCCTTGATAGTACGCATCAGAGTAGATTGCCCCATACTCCGTCCAAGGATCAGTTACAAACGAATAGCGACACACAGGACAGTGGCGGAGATGGAACAGCTGCTTCTTGAAGTGTCCAGCTTTCGACCCCACTTCGAGTGTCGCGCTTGCGCATATCTTGCAAGCTGCCAATTCGCTGCCCATAGGTGCATTTTACGCGACCAATTAGGGCCTTCGAAACGTAATGCTTCGACACGCCAGGGACGATTCTATTCAGGAAACACCCAATCTGCTCAACTCATCCCAATGCAGTCATCAACTTATATGGCAAAGAAAAGCATGCCGGCAACTGTGTTGGCCGCGCTAGTTCACGCAACGCTCACTTCGGCTGCGACGCCCGCCTCGCCAGTCCATCGGCAATACATCCCCCCTTTTCAATTCCAGGAGGTGTGTAATCCCAGCCAGAATAACGTGTTCCACTCTCATTCTGCAGGCTATTCTCTGGCTCTTGGTGGACAGGGGTCTGTGCGCATCCGGTCAATAGATCCGCTCGACGATGCGGTAACCGCCATGGAGTGGCTAGGAGCGTCCCAAACAGCGGCACCGCGTGGTGTCAGTCCTCTCCCGGTCCGGATTAATACCATCATTGGCGCCGATCCAACCAAGTGGTGCTCTGGGCAACATGCTTACTCCACTATCGTCTACAACGATCTATACCCAGGTATTGACCTGACGCTTTACGCAAATAAGGCGGGTGTGCTGGAATTTGACCTTGCGCTGGCGCCCGGCGCCGATCCTGGAGCGATACGGTTTCGGCTCAGGGATTCCGGGAACATCGAGAAAGATGACACGGGAGGGTTGATCCTGGGGTCTGGCCCGTCGAGCGTACGCCTAGGTAAGCCGCACACCTTTCAAGCAGACGCAACCTCGCGCCATGAGATCTCCTCGACCCTTGAACTGAACGCGGCTGGCGAAGTCTCTTTTCGGTTGGGTAGATATAACACTGCGCTGCCGCTAACGATCGATCCGGTGCTCACTTATTCCACGTATCTAGGTGGTGGAAGCTTCGATGCCGTCAATGCGGCAACGATCGATTCTAATGGGACATTTTACGTAGCTGGTGAGACGTACTCATCGGCCTTTACGCCGGGCAGTGGTTCTCGAGCGAGTAAAGATCTGTTTGTTGCAAAGATGAACGCCGCAGGCACTGGCTATGCCTTCACAACGATCTTGGGCGGATCAGATCAAGACTCCGCGCAGGCCATCGCTGTAGACGTGCTCGGGAACGTTTATGTAACAGGAGGCACTTTATCCAGCAACTTTCCGGTCACGCCCGGCGTGTTGCGCGTTTCTCCCGGAGGTCTGCAAGATGCCTTCGTGGTCAAGTTGGATGCCAATGGGGCGGTACGATACGCAACGTATCTGGGCGCGCAGGGCTCGGAGATCGGAACTGGCATCGCCGTAGATGCCTCCGGAAGCGCTCACGTGGTTGGCTATACGTCTTCCGCT